>PLCI01000142.1 GCA_003135595.1 Acidimicrobiaceae bacterium
CACAAGGTCGAGCGCCGCTCGGCCGGGCTCGCGCGCGAGCTGCTGGGCGAGGGCTGGGGGCTTCTCATCTTCCCGGAGGGCCACCGCTCCGAGGACGGACGGCTGCTCGAGTTCAAGGGCGGCGCTGCCTACCTCGCGGACCGCGCCGGCGCCCAGATCCTGCCGTGCTACCTCGAGAACACACGGTTCGTGGTCCCGCGTCTGTTCGCCAAGACCTCGCGGGGGGCGGACCGGTCGCCGTCGCGGCTTCGCACGCCGGTGAGCGTCACGTTCGGTCCGGCGATCTTTCCCGCCGAGGGCGAGACGACGAGGCGGCTCGGCGCGCGCATCGAGGCAGCCGTCGCCCACCTCGGTCGCGACGTCGCCGGCGACCCGCTGTGCGGCGTGCCCCCCACCGGCGCCTGAGCTCAGCGAGCGCGCCGCGCGACGCCCAGCCGCTCGTCGTGCAGCCCGCGCGACGGATCGTCGTCGATCGGGGCAAGCTCGCCGGCGTCGAGCGCCAGCGCGAGCAGCCAGTCCGCGAGTAGCGGGTTGCGCGCGAGGACCGGACCGTGCAGGTACGTCCCGACGAGTCGCCCGACGAGCGCGCCGTCGGTGCCGTCGCCGTTGCCGACCCCGGAGATGACGCGACCGAGCGGCGCGAGGGCCTCGTCACGCACGGTGCGCCCCGCGTGGTTCTCGAACCCGGTGAGCGGGAGGTAGCCCGCCGCACCGTCGACGACGACCTCGCCGACCGCGCGCGGCTGCGCGCTCGCGACCGTGTCGAGCTCGAAGAGCCCGAGCCCACCAGCCCGGGTGCCGTCGCTCACCGCGAAGCTGCGACCGAGGACCTGGAGGCCCGCGCAGACAGCGAGCACCACGGCGCCGTCGGCGGCCCGCTCCTTGAGCGTCCCGTCCTGCTCGAGGCGCTCGACGGCGAGCTGCTGGGGTCCGTCCTCGCCGCCCCCGATGCAGTAGATGTCCGCGACGGGGAGCCGCTCGTCGCTCGTCGCCTCGTCGTGGGCGGACTCGATCCCCCGCAGCGCCGCGCGCCGCTGCAGGACGATGCCGTTGCCCCGGTCGCCGTAGGTCCCGAGCAGGTCGGGGTAGACGGTCACGACACGCAGCACGTCAGCGTGCTCCGTGCAGTGCGGCAAACGCGGTGTAGTTGGCGATCACGTCGACGCGTCGGCCCGCCCCGCCAGCGACGGCGATCGCGCGACGCGGATCGGTCTCGGTGGTGTGCTCGACGCCGGCGTAGAAGAGCCTCGTCGAGAGATCCCGCCAGCGCTCGCCGGTCGCCACCACGCGGCGCCCCGCGAGCCGATCGAACTCGACGTCGTAGAGCCATGACGGATCGAACCCGTCGGCGACCCTCGCGTTGATCGCGACGACTATCGGCGCGTCGTCGTCAGCGAGGAGACGCAGCAGGGCGCTCCACCCCGCGGGGTTCTTCGCGAGGAGGAGCCGCGCCCGGCTCCCGTCGACGTCGAGCTCGGAGAACCTGCCGGCCACGTCGGTCACCGAGCAGATCGCCGCCGCGGCCGCGTCGGCGTCGACGCCGAGGCGCACGGCTGCCAGGAGCGCGGCAAGGCCGTTGCCCTCGTTGAAGGCGCCGGGCAGCGTAATCTTGAAGGGAACCTGCGTGCCGTCGACGACGGCGGTGCCGTCGCGCAGGAACGCGTCCGGGTCGGGTCGAGCGAGTCCGCACTCGCAGTGCCAGCCTCCGTCGTCGTCGAAGTGGAGTCGAGCCATGCAGCGTGGGCAGGCGCTCGCGTCCTCGCGGAACTCGAGACCCCCCGCGAACCATGCGACGTTCGGCGCGTGCACGGCGGCGCTCACGACGAGGGGATCGTCGGCGTTGGCGACGCACGTCCCCTCGAGGCTCGCGAGCGCCGCGTGCCACGACCTGGCCACGTGGCGCACCTCGGAGGTCCGGTCGAGCTGATCCCTCGAGAGGTTGAGCACGACGACCGCGCCCGGGCGCTCAAGGGGGATCGCACGGGACAGCCAGACCTCGTCGCACTCGAGCACCGCGACGCGTGCGGTCGAGTTACCGAGGGCGGCGACGTGACCGGGCAGCATGTTGGAGCCCGTGTCGTTCGTCGCCACGGGGCCCCGGGTCGACATCGCCGCAGTCAGGCACGCCGTCGTCGTCGTCTTGCCGTTCGTGCCGCTCACGAGTGCGAGCTCCAGGTCGTACGCAAGACGTTCGAGCAGGCGCGGGGCGATGCGCAGAGCGACGCGCCCACCTGCGACGGTTCCCTGACCCCGGCCCGATCGACGTGACGCGCCGTTCACGAGCCGCAGGGCGGCGAGCCCCGCACGATCACGAGCCGAGAGACGCGCTCCGCGAATCGAGGGCGAGTCGTCGTGCTCGACGGTCGCGCGGGGCATTGGCGGCGACGCTAGCGGCGAGCCCGAAACGTCCTCGAACAAGACGAAGGGACTGCACCCGGGGGGTGGGCCAGTCCCTTCGACTTGCCGCGTTCGACGTAGGAGGGGGGTCCTCGGACGAGCGACTGCGAAGAGTCTTCCCCGTCATGTACCCATCGATCAAGCCGCTACGCAAGATACTTCCCATCTGTTCTACAGATAGGCTGGCGTCGTGGAGCTTCGCCAGCTCGAGGCACTGATCGAGATCGACGAGCGCGGGAGCTTCTCGGCAGCCGCGGCGGCGCTCGGGACGGTGCAGTCCAACGTGTCGGCGAGGATCGCCCGGCTCGAGCGCGAGCTCGCCACGACACTCGTCGACCGCGGCACGGGGCGCCTCACCGAGGAGGGCAACACGGTCGCGGCGCGGGCGCGTCGGATCCTGTCCGAGGTGGACGCGGCAGTCGCGGACGTCGCGTCGGCGCACTCAGAGGTGGCTGGCACGGTCAGCATCGGGGTCATCGGAACGACAGGCCGCTGGCTCGTCCCCCAGCTGCTCGACGCGCAGCGCCAGTACCTGCCGAGGGTCACGCTGCGGATCGTGGAGGGCACGTCGACCACGCTGGGTCCACAGCTCGCCACCGGCCAGCTGGACCTCGCCGTCGTGACGCTGCCGCTGCACGACGACGGCCTGGCGACGAGCCCGCTCTTTGACGAGGACCTTGTCTTGGTGGTGGGGTTCGGTCATCCACTCACCCGCGTGGAGCACCCGATCGGGATGGACGTGGCAGCGGGCCTGTTCCTCCTGCTCCCCCTGTCCGGCACGGCACTGCGCGACGAGCTGGACGCTGCGGCGAGCGCAGCAGGCGTCGAGCTGCATGCAGCGATCGAGCTCGACGGGCTCCGGACGATCGCGTCGCTCGTCTTCGACGGCTATGGGCCCGCGATCCTGCCTGCGTCCGCGGTCCCCAAGCACCTCCGTGGTCGCTTCGCGCTGATCCCGGTCCGGGGCCTCGGTCGCCGGCACGTCGGCATCGCCGTTCGCCGCCACGGGCTGCCGTCGGCGCCGTCGCGCTCCGTGCGCGCGCTCCTCGAGCAGCTCGTCGCGGACGGGCCGCTGCCCTCGGGCCTCCACCGCCACGAGTGACTCACGGACACGAGCGCTTCGAGTTCCAGCTCGGGATGCTCGCCGGGAACGAACCGAGCGCCCCGCAGCCGCCGCCGCGGACGCGGCAGGGACCGTCTGTGGCCCACAGGCGCGAGAACAGGTCCGTGGCGACGACGATCCCAGCCTCTGCGGTGAGGTGGACCCCGCACTAGGTTCTCGCCTCCGATGCCGCGCACGCCGAGACAAGAGGTCGCCGTGCACGTCCGGCGTGCCGACAAGGCGTTCGCCGGCGTCATCAAGGAGGCCGGTCCGCCGCCTGCGCGGCGCCCCGTGCGCGTCAACGAGCGGTTCGGCACGCTCGCTGCGTCGATCCTGCACCAGCAGCTCGCGGTCGCGGCAGCCGCGGCGATCCACGGCCGCGTCCTCGTCGCGGTCGGCGACCCCATCACGGCAGCTGGGCTGCACCGCGCCGGGCCCGAGGTGCTGGCGTCGTGCGGGGTGAGTGGCCCGAAGCGCCGCTCGCTGTTCGACCTCGCGGACAAGACCCTCGATGGCACGATCGACTTCGCCGCGATCGGTCGCATGCGAGAGGAGGACGTCGAGGCACTCCTCACGTGCGTGACGGGCATCGGTCCTTGGACCGCGCACATGTTCTGCATGTTCACCCTCGGCCGAGAGGACGTCTGGCCGGTCGGCGACTACGGCGTGCGCGCCGGCTGGACGCACCTGCATGGCGGCGGCGAGGTCATCGCGGCTCGTGACCTGCTCGCAGAGGGCGATCGCTTCCGGCCGCACCGAAGTGCCGCCGCGTGGTACTGCTGGCGCGCGCTCGAGAGCGCGCGCTCCACGCCCCAACCGACCTGACAGGTAGGGTCGCGGCGTGCCGCGTCGGGTGAGCGAAGAGGCCTTCTGCGACGCGGCGCTCGCCACGCTCGAGCGGTACGCCGCGATCCCTTGTCTCTCACCCGCCTTCGACGACGCCTGGGCCGCGAGCGGCCACCTCGACGAGGCGATGACGTTGTTCGCGAACTGGGCTGGCTCGCTCAGGCTGCGCGGTGCGGAGGTCTCGGTCCGGCGGATCGAAGGCCGCACACCGCTACTCATGATCGACGTGCCCGCCTCGACCGCGGCGGCCGGGACCGTCGTGCTGTACGGCCATCTCGACAAGCAACCCGCGCTCGGCGAGTGGTCCGAGGGGCTCGCGCCGTTCACCCCAGTGCGCCGCGACGATCGCCTCTACGCCCGCGGCGTTGCCGACGACGGCTACGCGATGTTCGCCGCCCTGCTCGGCATCCAGGCCCTCGAGCGCGACGGGGATGGCCACGCGCGCTGTGTCGTGCTGATCGAGGCCTCGGAGGAGTCCGGCAGCCCCGACCTCGAGGCGCACCTCGACGAGCTGCAGTCCGTGCTCGGACGCGTGGACGTGCTCGTGTGCCTCGACTCGGGCGCGCTCACCTACGACCGGCTGTGGGTNNCGCAGGCGGCGTGGTGCCGTCGTCGTTCCGCATCCTGCGCGAGCTCCTCGATCGCGTCGAGAACGCGCGCACGGGTGAGGTGCTGCTCCGCGGGCTCCACGCGGAGATCCCCGTCAGCCACCTCGCCGCCGCGGGCGTCGTCGCGAAGGACCTCGGCGACCCAGCCGGCTCGGAGCTGCCGCTCTTAGAGGGGCTCCAGCTCATGGGCCGCGACGGCGCGGACCGGCTGGTCCGGCGCACCTGGGAGCCGTCGCTGTCGGTCATCGGGATGGACGGGATCCCCGCGCCGCACGATGCCGCGAACGTCGTGCGGCCGAGCACCACGGCGGTCATCGGCGTCCGGCTTCCCCCGACGGTCGACTCGGCGGCCGGCGCGCGCGGGCTCGTCCGCGCCCTGACCAGCAATCCGCCGTGTGGTGCCACGGTGACCGCGACGGAGATCCACGCCGACGGCTGGGTCGCCCCACCACTCCAGCCGTGGCTTCGCGACGCGCTGTACGCGTCATCGATCAAGGTCTTCGGCAAGGAGCCGAGCTTCACGGGCGAGGGCGGGTCGATCCCGTTCCTCGCGTCGCTCGGCCGGCGCTTCGAGGCGGTCCAGTTCCTCGCGACTGGGGTCCTCGGACCGGGCTCGAACGCCCACGGCCCCGACGAGTCCCTGCACCTGCCCACCGCCGCGAGGCTCTGCGACGTCGTCGCCGACGTCGTCGAGCACCATGCCCGACACACCGCCGCAAAGGAGAAGGCCGCGTGACCGAATCGATCGCCACCGCTGACGGCGAGATGCCCCTCTACACCGCGGGTGACCCTGGGACGGCGCGTGCAGCCGTGGTCGTGATCCAGGAGGCCTTCGGCGTGACCGCGCACATCGAGCGGTGCTGTGACCGGCTCGCCGCGGAGCGATACGTCGCGGTCGCGCCGTCGCTCTTCCACCGCACCACGACGGACCACTTCGCCTACGACGACTTCGAGCACGTGATGCCCCACATGGGGGCCCTCAGCGCCAAGGGGATCGAGGCCGACCTGGGCGCGGTCGCCCGACATCTCGAGTCGCTTGGCTTCGAGCGGCCGCGGCGGGGCATCGTCGGGTTCTGCATGGGCGGCCTCGTCGCGTTCGTCGCCGCGACGCTCGGGGAGTTCGGCGCCGCCGTCACGTTCTATGGCGGCGGCATCACGACCGGGCGCTTCGGGTACCCGCCACTCGTGGAGATCGCCGACCGCCTCGTCACCCCGTGGCTCGGCTGCTACGGGGACCTCGACAAGGGGATCCCTCCCGAGGACGTCGAGCGCCTCCGTGGTGCCGTCGCGGTGGTGCCGACGCCCTCCGAGATCGTCCGCTACGCCGAGGCCGACCACGGCTTCAACTGCGAGGATCGGCCCGCCGTCTACAACCCCGACGCAGCCAGCGACGCGTGGACGAGGATGCTCGCGTTCTTCGACACGCACCTTGGCGCCGCTGCCTGAGCCACCCCGGCCCTCGCGCGCGCGGCTCAGTTCCTCGGGACGTCCTTCCAGGCGATGCCCTTGTCCACGCGCGCGTCGCCGGGCAGCCCGAGCACGCGCTCGCCGAGGATGTTGCGCATGACCTCGGACGTGCCGCCCTCGATGGAGTTCGCCCTGGCGCGGAGGAACGCCTTGTGCAGATCGGGCGTGCCCATCGCCGTGTGCGTGGGTCGGATCAGCTCGTAGTCGCCAGAGTGCAGCATGCCCTCGGCCCCCATGAGGTCGACGCACAGCTCGTAGATGCGCTGGTTCTCCTCGGCGAACGCGAGCTTGGCGACCGAGCCCTCAGGGCCGGGGGTNNGCGGACCGCCTCGCCGATCGGGCCGGAGCCACGGGGCGCCGCGTTGCCGCCGATCGAGACACGCTCGTTCATGAGCGTCGTGATCGCCACGCGCCAGCCGTCGCCCACGTCGCCGAGACGATCCTCGTCGTGGATCCTCGTGTCGGTGAAGAAGCACTCGTTGAACTCGGCCTCGCCGGTGATCTGGTACAGCGGGCGGACGTCGACGCCGTCGGCGTGCATGTCGACGAGGAACATCGTGAGCCCTGCATGTTTGGCGACGTCAGGATCGGTGCGGGCGATCAGGAGGCCGAACCTCGCGACGTGCGCGAGGGTGGTCCAGACCTTCTGGCCGTTCACGACCCACTCGTCGCCGTCGCGCGTGGCGCGCATCGAGAGCCCCGCGACGTCCGAGCCCGCGCCGGGCTCGCTGAACAGCTGGCACCACACCTCTTCGCCGGTGAACAGCGGCCGCAGGTACCGCGAGCGCTGGCGGTCCGTGCCGTGCGCGACGATCGTGGGGGCCACCATCCCGTAGCCGATGACGTTGCGGAACATGGCAGGAGCGGCGCCGCCGCCGATGAGGCGGCGCTGCGCGCGGACCTGGTCGGCGGGGCTCCCGCCGAGGCCGCCGCAGCCCTCCGGGAAGTGCACCCAGGCGAGCCCGCGGTCGAACTGCTCGCCGAGGAACTTCACCGGGTCGGTGGTCGTGGGGGGCAGGTCAGCCAGCAGCTCGTCGACGAGACCGTCGACCTCCACCTCGGTGACTGTCTCGTCGGTGATCGTCACGGATCCTCCTCGTCAGCGCCCATCATAGGAACGACCGGGTCCGACCCCTGGGTGCCCGCCCGCGAGCTACCGGATCGTCCTGAACATCGACGTGGCCGTGACGACGTAGCCGAGCTGGTCGAACGACTGGGTGCTCGCCGCCGATCCGAACACGCTGAGCGCAAGTCGAGTTGCCCCCTCACCGGGCAACCACGCCACGAGCTCGTCGACGGTCATCTCGACCAGCGCGACGTCGTGCTCGTCGGTCACTGGGAGGTCCAGCCGTGCTCAGGCACCCTGGCGGCCCACGGGGCTCTCAAGGTCGAGTGAGAGCTGTCCATGCTCGGACTCGTGCGCGCGGAGCGCGTCGACGATGCGCGATGCGTCGGACTCGGACGTCGCGGACTCGCGACTCGTGACCGAGCCGTAGGAGAGCGCCCCGAGGTCGCGAAGCATCGCGTCAGCCGCGCGGTTCGACTGGATGTCGTCGAGCTTGCTCTGGCCCTTGGCCGCTGCGTCCTTCGCCGCAGCGGTCGCCGCGCTTGCTTGTTCTTTCACCTTGTCCAAGAAGCCCATCGGCCCTCCTCTGGTCTCGCAGGTGCACCCCGCGGCACACCGCGATCATTGCAGCCGACTGCGCCGCGTGCGACGGCTCAGGCTCGGATGGCGGCGAGGATCCGCTCGCGAGTCGCCGGGGCGGGCATGCCGCCAATGATCAGCGTGGTGAGGCACGTCTTCCGCCACGTCCGCTCGATCTCCTCGACGATCTTGTCCGCAGGGCCGATGAGCGCGACGTCCTCGACGAGCCTCGTCGGCACGAGCGCTGCAGCTCCGTCTCGGTCGCCACCGAGGTAGGCGTCCTGGATTGCCTCGCAGGCCTCGCCCCAGCCCATCCGCACGAACACGTCGTGGTGGAAGTTCGCACCCCTCGCGCCCATGCCGCCGATGTAGAGCGCGAGCACGGGCTTGAGGAACGAGGCAGCGGCCTCGACGTCGTCGTGCTCGATCAACGTCACCGTCGCGGCGGCGTCGAACGTCGCCGCGGTGCTGCGGGCGCCGGGCCTCGAGAGACCCTCGGCGAGTGCCGCCCGGTAGAAGTCGTCGGACGCCGGCGAGTACCACAGGGCGAGCCAGCCGTCGGCGATCTCTGCGGCGAGCGCGACGTTCTTCGGGCCCTCGGCGCCGAGGTAGATCGGGATCGACTCACGCAACGGGTGGATCGTCGAGCGCAGCGCCTTGCCGAGCCCGGTGCCACCGCGCAACGGGAGCTGGTAGTGCGCCCCGTCGTAGGTGACGGGCGCCGCTCGCGACATCGTGGCGCGGAGGATCTCGACGTACTCGCGGGTGCGCTCGAGCGGCTTCGGATAGGCCTGCCCGTACCAGCCCTCGACGACCTGGGGGCCCGACGCGCCGATGCCGAGGAGCACCCTGCCCTGGCTCAGGTGGTCGAGGGTCATCGCAGCCATCGCGAGGGCGGTCGGCGTGCGAGCGGACAGCTGGCAGATCGACGTCCCGAGCTTGATCGTGGAGGTCGCCGCCCCCCACCACGACAGCGGCGTGAGCGCGTCGGAGCCGTACGCCTCGGCGGTCCAGAAGCTGTCGATGCCGATCGCCTCTGCGTCGGCCAGCAGCTGGGGGATGCCGTGTGGGGGCCCGGCGCCCCAGTACCCCGCCGACACGCCGACCCTCATCGAGGCGGCACCATCGTGACTGGCGCGGCGTAGACGGGCGCTCCGCACGCGTGACAGAAGCGGTCCTGGGGGTTCGCCGGATGGCCGTTCGCGCAACGGGGAGCGAATTGAGCAGGTTGTCGGCGCCGTGAGCGCTGGACCCCGCGGACGATGAGCAGGATCAGGCCCACGATGAAGAGCAGGCCGCCGCCGCCTGACACGCCTAGCCAGCCGGCGTTGCGGCCCAGCGTGGACAGGATGCCCGGGGCAACGAACACGTCGACCGGGAGGCCCTGCGGCGATCCAACGTGCACGTTGAACACGCCCGCGTTCGTGACGTCGAAGCTGATGACGCCGTCGTACGACGTGCCGTTCGACCCCAGAGTCTGTCCGCTGCTCGCGATGGCCAGGTTCGCGTACGTTCCGTTGTCCGGGGAGCTGATCGTGACGTCGCTTGGCTGGAGCACCGGGACCCCGGCGTTGAACGCCGAGGTGTCCTCGTAGATGAAGTACGTGCCGGTCGACAGCCGCGTCGTGATCGTCGTCGGCGTCTGCTGCGCGGTATGGGAGAGGAGCGGCGACACCGTCTTTGCGACGTAGACGGCGATGCCGGTCGGGACGAGCATCACGCCGATCACGAGCATCACGATCCACGGCCACAGCCTCGGTGGGCGTGCCGTGACCGGAGCGGGTCCCGAGCTGAGGGGCGGTGGCACGGCGGTCACACGAGGATCCTTGCACGGGTCGCTCCCTCGGGCGCGCTGCGTGCGGGTTCGCGATCTGGCGGCACAAAGGGCCACAATGTTGGGATGCGACTCCGGATCTTCGTCGAGCCCCAGCAAGGTGCGTCCTACGAGACGCTGCTCGCTGCGGCGCAGTGCGCGGAGCGGAGCGGCTTCGACGCCTTCTTCCGTTCCGATCACTACCTCAAGATGGGACAGCACGGCGACGGTTTGCCGGGGCCGACCGACGCGTGGACGACGCTCGCCGGGCTCGCCCGCGAGACGTCGTCNNGCGATGAGCGGCGGCCGCGTCGAGCTCGGACTGGGCGCGGGGTGGTTCGGCGCGGAGCACACGGCCTATGGGATCCCTTTCCCCGACCTGAATGAGCGGTTCGAGCGCTTCGAGGAGCAGCTGACCTCGATCGTCGGGCTGTGGACGACACCTCCTGGTGCGACCTACGAGTTTGAGGGACGGCACTACCGGTTCGCGGAGAGCCCTGCGCTGCCCAAGCCGCAGCAGCAGCCGCACCCGCCGATCATCGTGGGCGGCGGCGGAGCGAAGCGGACCCCGAGGCTGGCCGCGACGTTCGCCCAGGAGTACAACACGCCGTTCATGCAGCCCGACAAGGCTGCCGAGCAGTACCGGCGCGTGGACGAGGCATGCGAGCTGCGGGGACGCGATCCGTCGACCTTGCGCAAGTCCTTCGCGGTCACGGTCTGCTGTGCCACCTCGGAGTCCGAGATCGCCAGGCGCGCAAAGACCGTGGGGTGGCAGGTCGAGGACCTGCGCGCCACCGGCGCGTGCGGTTCGCCCGAGGAGGTGGCTGCTCGCATAGCGACGTGGCGTGATGTGGGTGCCGAGGTCGCGTACCTCCAGGTGCTCGACCCGAGCGACCTCGAGCACATCGAGCTGCTGGGCAAGGAGCTCGCACCGCTCCTCTGACGCCAGCACCCCGCGCTCGCAGGGCGAAGCCGAATCACCGAGCAACGGTGCGTGGCGCCGGTACAGTCACGGCATGGACCTCGTCACACAGATTGACCGCGTACTCGAGGGGCGTCGGCTGCTCAGCCACCCCTTCTATCGGCGATGGGAGGCGGGCGAGCTCCAAGACGGCGAGCTCGCTGCCTACGGCTCCCAGTACGAGCACTTCGAGCGCCAGCTGCCCCGCACTCTCCAGGACGTTGTCGACGTCTGCGAGCCGGGCCCTGCTCGCGACGTGATCCACGCGAGCCTCGACGACGAGCTCGGCTCGCCGCGCTCCCACGTCGAGCTGCTCGGCTCGTTCCTCGAGGCAGTTGGCGCGGCACCGGCGTCGCCGACGCCCGCGACCGCCGACCTCGTCGACCTCTACCGCGGCGCTGCGGCACGGGGCGCCGCCTTCGCAGTCGGCGTCGTCGCGGGCTATGAGCTCCAGGCCGCCCAGGTCGCGAGGACCAAGGCCGAGGGGTTGCGGCGCTTCTATGGCCTCAGTGACGTGGGCACCGAGTTCTGGGACGTGCACGCGACGATGGACGAGATGCACGGCACCTGGATGCTCGACGCGGCGTCGTCACTCGATGCCGACGCGGTGCTCGCGGGTGTCGATGCCTCCGCCACGGCGTGGTGGGACTTCCTCGATGAGCGCGAGGCTGCATCGCTCGACCGCTGAGCGTGCCAGACGCAGTCGTCGTCGGCAGCGGTCCGAATGGACTCGCGGCCGCGATCGTCCTTACGAGAGCGGGACTCAACGTCGAGGTCATCGAGGGCGCTGCCACGATCGGCGGTGGGTGCCGGACCGAGCAGCGAACACTGCCCGGCTTCCTGCACGACACGTGCTCGACCGTCCAGGCGCTCGCGATGTGCTCACCGTTCTTCACCGAGCTCGACCTGACAACGATGGGCGTGCGCTTCCTGCAGCCCCGCGTCGCGTTCGCCCACCCGCTCGACGGCGGTCGCGCCGCGGCAGTGACGAGGAGCGTCGAGGAGACCGCTGCGGGGCTCGGCACAGACGCGCGCGCCTACCGGCGGCTGCTGGGCCCGCTGGTCGCGAACGCTGACTCGATCATCGCCGCCTCATTGGCCCCGATCCGATCGGTGCCTCGCGCCCCGCTTCGGGTCGGGCGCTTCGCGGCACTCGGCGCGCTCCCGACGTCGCTGCTCGTTCGGCGCTTCGACACCGACGAAGC
>PLCI01000127.1 GCA_003135595.1 Acidimicrobiaceae bacterium
CAGATCGAGCGCGCCCGGACCGTGTTCACGTGGGGGGCCGCGCCGAAGCCGTCGCCCTCCAAGGGTCGCGCACCGAAGCGCGACGCCGCGGCGAGGGGACACTGATGCAGAACTACGAGTTTCTCGACGCGCTCGCCCAGATCGCACGCGACTCGAACATCGCCGAGGACGAGCTCTTGGAGGCGCTCGCGAACGCGCTCCTCGCGGCGTACAAGCGGCTGCCCGACTCCGCCGAGGACGCCGAGGTCACGATCGACCGCGAGTCCGGCGAGATCAAGGTCTTCGGCCTCGAGCTGGACCTCGAGGGCAACGTCACGAGGGAGTGGGACGCAACNNGACATCCAGCGCAAGCAGATGTACGACGAGTACGCCGGGCGCGAGGGCGACATCGTCACGGGCATCGTCCAGCAGACCGACAGCCGCTACACGCTGCTCGACCTCGGCAAGGTCGAGGCGCTGCTGCCCCAGGCCGAGCAGATCGCCTACGAGCGCTACGACCACGGGGCGAGGGTGAAGGCCTACATCGTCGAGGTCCGCAAGACGACCAAGGGCCCGCAGATCGTGGTCAGCCGCACGCACCCGGGGCTCGTCAAGCGCCTCTTCGAGCTCGAGGTGCCCGAGATCGCCTCGGGGATCGTCGAGATCAAGGCGCTTGCGCGAGAGCCCGGCCACCGCACCAAGATCGCCGTGTGGTCGAACGACCACAACGTGGACCCCGTCGGGGCATGCGTCGGTGCGCGTGGCTCACGCGTGCGCATGGTCACGAACGAGCTCAAGAGCGAGCGGGTCGACGTCGTGCCGTTCTCAGAGGATCCGGTCGACTTCATCCAGTCCGCCCTGCAGCCCGCGCGCATCCGCGAGGTTCGTCTCGACGAGGACGGCAACGCGACGGTGATCGTGAACGACGCCCAGCTCTCGCTCGCGATCGGCAAGGAGGGCCAGAACGCGCGGCTCGCCGCGCGGCTCACCGGCTGGCGCATCGACATCCGCTCGGAGACCCAGGACGCCGAGGAAGCCGAGATCGAGTACGCCGCGGGGGAGTGGGTCGAAGAGGACGGCCAGATGGTGTGGCACCCCGCCCCCGAGGAGGAGGACGCGACGAGCGCGAGTGACGCCTCGGAGGCGCCCAGCGCTGACGCCGGCGCTAACGCCGGCACCGGCGCTGGGAGCGACGGCGAGGCGCCACCCGAGCCTGAGGCCGCGCCCGCGCACGACGAGGGCCCGGCCGTCGAGGCGGACGGCGCGAGCGAGCTGGCCGTCGACACGTTCGCGAAGGACGAGGCCGCCGTCTTGAGCGAAGGGACGACGGCCTAGCCTGTCGCGTCCGCACCGACGCTCGCGCCGCACGGCGAGCGCCGAACGGGCGGGATGAGCGGTGTGGGAGACTTAGTGGTCGCGCGCCTGCGGCGCGTCGCGACGGAGAACGACGAGGGACAGTTTGCCGAAGAAGATTCGTGTGTACGAGCTCGCAAGAGAGCTCGGTCTGACCAACAAGGAGGCCCTGGACCTCTCCATCTCCCTCGGGATCGGCGTGAAGAGCCACTCCTCGTCGATCGAAGACGCTCAGGCCGACCGGGTACGCCGAAAGGCGGATGCCGAGGGTCTGCGTCGCCCGGTCTCGCCGGACCACCCCGCCGAGGCTGCCCCGGCCCCGAGTGTGGCGCCCACGCCCGCGGCCCAGCCGGCGCCCGCGCCCACCGTGACGAGACCTCCGGTCGCGACAAGGGTCATCTCCTCGCAGCGCATCGCCGCGGCCTCGACGCGTGCCCCAGCACCAGAGGTGGCGCCACCGCCGGCCCCTCCTCGCACGGCGACGCCGTCGATCGAGCGCGACGCTGCCGCCGCCGCGGCAGCCGCCGTGACCGGCTCGGCCGTCGCACCAAGGCCCGCACCCACGCGCAGCGGCCCACCAGTCGGCCCTGACCCCGGTGCGACGCGCCCGCCTCGACCGCCGCTCAGCTCGTCGGGCAAGCTCATCCCCCCGCCGCCAGGTCGCCCGATGAGCGTGTCGGGCAAGCCGATCCCGCCGCCCCCCGGCGGGCCGCGGCGCCCGGGCATGCCGAGCGGGGCCCGCCCGAGCGCCCCCCGCGGTGCCGGGCCCGCGGGACGCACCGTTGCGCCTCGAACCCCTGCCGGCGCGTCGCGACCAGGTGGGCCGCCGCGCACGGGCGGACCACCGCGATCCGGGGGCGCGAGCTTCGGTGGGCGCCCCGGTGTCGGTGGCGCCCCGGGTGGTCCCCCCGGTCGCCCAGGTGCTCCTGGTGCTGGACGTGGCGCCCCGCGCGGCCGTGCCCCGCAGCGTCGGCGGTCGGGTCGGCGTCGCCGGAACCTCGAGGAGCTCGAGCCGACCCAGCTCACGACCTACGTGCCGTCCAACGCGCCTGTCCCTGAGGGCGAGATCATCGTCGAGCGTGGCTCGACGGCGAAGGACCTCGGCCCCAAGCTCAACCGCACCACGGGCGACGTCATCCGATTCCTCTTCCTCCAGGGCGAGATCGTGACGGGCACCCAGGCGCTGAGCGACGACATGGTCGAGCTGTTCGCCGCCGAGCTCGGTGCGACGGTCCGCCTCGTCGACCCCGGCGAGGAGCAAGAGGCCGAGCTGCTCGCCAAGTACTTCGAGGAGGACGAGGAGCTCGACGCGATCGACGTCGCGCCTCGCCCGCCGGTCGTCACGATCATGGGCCACGTCGACCACGGCAAGACCCTGCTCCTCGACAAGATCCGCTCCTCGAACGTCATCGCGGGCGAGGCGGGCGGCATCACCCAGCACATCGGCGCGTACCGCGTCGAGTGGCGCGGCCACGCGATCGCGTTCATCGACACGCCGGGCCACGAGGCGTTCACCTCCATGCGCGCTCGAGGCGCGAACGTGACCGACATCGTCGTGCTCGTCGTCGCCGCGGACGACGGCGTCATGCCCCAGACCGTCGAGGCCGTGAACCACGCGAGGGCCGCCGAGGTCCCGATCATCGTCGCGATCAACAAGATGGACCGGCCCGACGCCAACGCCAACCGGGTGCTCGAGCAGCTGAGCCAGCTCGGGCTCGTGCCCGAGAAGTGGGGCGGCGACACGGTGGTCGTCGAGATCTCGGCCCTCGAGAGCACCGGCATCGACGACCTCTTGGAGCAGATCCTCGTCGTCGCCGAGGTCGAAGAGCTGGTCGCACGCCCCACGGGCCGCGCGACGGGCGTCGTGCTCGAGGCGAATCTCGAGGTCGGACGCGGCCCTGTCGCGACCGTCATGGTCCAAGAGGGTCTCTTGGAGGTAGGTGACACGGTGGTCGCCGGCGCTGCCTGGGGCAAGGTCAAGGCCCTCGTGAACGACCTCGGCGAGAACGTGAAGGTCGTCGGACCGTCGACGCCCGTGCAGCTGCTCGGCTTCTCCGAGGCCCCACAGGCGGGCGACGAGGTGCGCGTGTCGACCGACCTCGCCCACGCGCGGACGCTGGCCGACGCGCGCGCCCAGCGCGTTCGCCTCACGGGCCACCAGCCCATCGTCGCGACGGGCGGCGCCAAGTTGGAGGACCTCTTCGAGCAGCTCCAGCGGGGCGAGACCGCGACGCTCAACCTCGTGCTCAAGGCCGACGTCCAGGGGTCGCTCGAGGCGGTCACCGAGAGCCTGCGCAAGCTCGAGCGCGACGACGTGAAGCTCGCGTTCGTGCACCGTGGCGTCGGCGGGATCACCGAGAACGACGTCCAGCTCGCCAAGGCCACCAACGCCACCATCATCGGCTTCAACGTCCGGCCCGACCGGCGCTCGAGGGAGCTCGCCGATGACCAGGACGTCGAGATCCGGACCTACGAGATCATCTACAAGCTGCTCGAGGACATCCAGGCCGCCATGCTCGGCCTGCTCGCGCCTGAGTTCGAAGAGATCGTCACCGGTGAGGCGGAGGTTCGAGAGATCTTCCGGGTCCCGCGGATCGGCGCGATCGCGGGCTGCTTCGTCCGCTCCGGCGCCATCACGAGGGGCTCCAAGGTCCGCTTCCTGCGCGACGGCGTGATCATCTGGAAGGGCACGATCACCTCGCTGCGGCGCTTCAAGGACGACGTGCGCGAGGTCGCCGCAGGCTTCGAGTGCGGCATCGGGCTCAGCGACTACCAGGACCTGAAGGAAGGCGACCTCATCGAGACCTTCGAGGAGCGCGAGATCCCAAGGACGCTCTAGTGGCACCCGCCTCGGGCTCGAAAGGCGGCTCGCATGGGTACCCTCGCGTCGCGCGGGTGAACGAGGTCCTGCGCGAGGTCGTGGCCGACTCGCTCGAGCGCCTCGCCGACGCCGAGGACGCCCTCGGGATGCTGACGGTCACCGGTGTCGACTGCGCCCAGGACCTTCGCACCGCGGTCGTCTACCTCTCCTCTATGAGTGACGAGGCAGCCGAGGTCCTCGAGGAGCGTCGCGCCCAGCTGCAGCGCGAGGTCGCGACCCAGGTGCGGCTGAAGCGCACGCCCAAGCTGTCGTTCAGCGTCGACCCGGCCGTCGTCCACGGCGCGGTGATAGAGGACGCGCTTCGCCGCCTGGCCGACACCGAGCAGTGACCGAGGAGCTCCTCGGGCTCGTCGTCGTCGACAAGCCGAAGGGTCTCACGAGCCACGACGTGGTCGCGGTCATCCGCCGCGCGCTCGGCGTGCGCCGCGTCGGCCACGCCGGCACGCTCGACCCACCCGCGACGGGCGTCCTGCTCGTCGGCGTGGGCCGCGCCACGCGGCTGCTGCGCTTCTTGGAGGCGACCTCCAAGCGCTACGACGGGACGCTGTCGCTCGGGGCGACGACGAACACGCTCGACGCCACGGGCACCGTGACCGCCACGTTCGACATGACGAGCGTCACCGAGGCCCAGGTGCGCGCCGCGGCTCGCTCGCTCACCGGGGACCTCGAGCAGGTCCCCCCGATGGTGTCGGCGATCCACCACGAGGGCAGGCGGCTCCACGAGCTCGCGCGCGAGGGCATCGAGGTGCCGCGCAAGCCCCGCCGCGTCCACGTCGAGCGCTTCGACGTCGCCCCGCTCGGTGACGGCTCATGGTCATTCGGCGTCGAGTGCTCGCCGGGCACGTACGTGCGCTCGCTGGTCGACGACCTCGGCGGCGCGCTCGGCGGCGGCGCGCATCTCACGTCGCTGCGCCGCACGGGTGTCGGGCGCTTCTCGCTCGACGACGCACACGACCTCGAGGCGATCCGAGACGGGTCGCTTAGCCCGCTCGAGATGCTCCTGTCGCCGCGCTCGATGGTCGAGCACCTCGGCGTCGTGACGGTCGACCGCGCCGCGGCGGGCGCGCTCGCACGCGGCGGGACCGTGCACGTGGACGCTGGCGTGCAGCACCCAGGCGACGTCGCGGTGTGCAACGAGGCGGGGGCGCTCGTCGCGGTCGCGGTCCTGGACGCGCAAGGCGCGGTGCGACCCGAGGTCGTCGTCGCGTCGGGCGCACCACGCGACGAGGACTAGGTTCGCCACCGTGGAGGTGTACGCGGCTGGCTCGGTGCCACGCGACCCTTCGAGGTCCGCGGTGACCGTCGGCGTCTACGACGGGGTGCACCTCGGGCACCGACACGTGCTCGAGCGCCTCCGCGCGACGGCGGCCGAGCAGGGACTCGTCGCTGCGGTCGTGACGTTCGACCCCCACCCCGCGGTCGTGGTCGCCCCCGAGCATGCGCCTCGGCTGCTCACCACCCTTGAGCGGCGCCTCGAGCTGCTCGGCGCCCTCGGGATCGACCGCGTCGTGGTCGTCGGCTTCGATGCGGCACGCGCGACGCAGGAGCCGCCGGCGTTCGTAGAAGAGGTGCTCGTCGGCGATCTGCGTGCCGCGAGGGTCGTGGTTGGGGAGAACTTCCGGTTCGGCCAAGGACGCCGCGGCGACGTCGCGTTGCTCGAGTCCCTCGCTGCCCGCGGCGGCTACGTCGTCGAGCCAGTCGCGCTCGACGGCACCGGCGGCAAGCCGATCTCGTCGTCGAGGATCCGCGAGGCCGTGTCGACCGGCGACGTGGCCAGCGCCGCTGCGATGCTGGGTCGCCCCCACGAGCTCGAGGGCACCGTGATCTTGGGCGACGGCCGGGGCCGGGGGCTCGGGTTCCCGACGGCCAACCTGGACGTCCGCGACGGGCTCGTGGTCCCCGCCGTCGGCATCTACGCAGGGACCTGGACGCGCCCTGGCGGCGAGCGCTGCGCCGCGGCGATCTCCGTCGGGCGCCGCCCGACCTTCTACGACGACGCCGACGTGCTGGTGGAGGCGTACCTGCTCGACTTCGACGACGACCTCTACGGCGAGGTGGGTCGCGTCTCGTTCCTGACCCGCCTGCGAGGCGAGGAGCGATTCGAGTCGATCGAGGCGCTGGTCCGCCAGATCGGCCTCGACGTCGCGGCCACGCGCGCCGCGGTGTCAGCCTGACGGGTCCCCGGCCGGCCGGGCTCGACCGGCTCGGCAGCGACTGGAAGTTGGTTCCTGCTATCGTCTCGGACCGGACGGCTGACGCCGTCCCCCGCGCGCAGTTGGCGCACTGTCGGGCTCTCACTGAGGTACCACCACGTCATGGCTGAGAAGGCTGCGATCATCGAGGAGCATCGAAAGCACGAGACGGACACGGGCTCGCCCGAGGTCCAGATCGCGATGCTGACCCAGCGGATCAGCGAGCTGACCGAGCACCTCCGCACGCACAAGCACGATCACTACTCGCGTCGCGGCCTGCTCAAGCTCGTCGGCCGGCGCCGCAGGTTCCTGAACTACCTGCAGCGGAAAGACCTCGAGGGCTATCGCGCTCTCATCAAGGAGCTCGGCCTCCGCCGGTAACGCTCCTTTAGTCAAGGAGGGTGGAGTTTGGGCGAGCGTCCCGCAATGACGCTGACCCAAACTTCCACCCTTCACTCAAGAAGCACAGTGGAGGAATAGGAGAAACATGAGCATTGTTGAAGCTGAGCATCCCGCAGGGGTGCCGGTTTCCGTGTCCGTCGAAATCGGCGGCAAGGAGATTTCATTCGAGACGGGGAAGATCGCCAAGCAAGCAGACGGGGCAGTCCTCGTCCGCAGTGGTGACACCGTCGTCCTCGGTGCAGCGCAGGGCCGGACGGAAGCGCGCGAAGGCGCGGACTTCTTCCCCCTGACGATCGACATCGAGGAGCGCATGTACGCCGCCGGCAAGATTCCCGGCGGCTTTTTCAAGCGTGAAGGTCGCCCCACCGAGCGGGCCATCCTGACCGCACGCATGATCGACCGCCCGAT
>PLCI01000039.1:0-11724 GCA_003135595.1 Acidimicrobiaceae bacterium
GCGTCAGGTCGAGCGCGACCGCCCCCGGCTCTGGCACCGCGCCGCCGCAGACGCCCGAGCGACCCCCTTGGATCGTGAACGGGACGCGCGCGTCGCCGCACGCCGCGACGACCTCGGCGACGGCGGTGGTCGAGTCCGGCGTGACCACGATCCCGGGTCGAGCGAGGAGCTCGCCGCGCGCGGCCCAGCCGATCGACAGCGGCCACCAGTCCCGCGCGTGCTCGTCGAGCGTCGCCGCGTCGTCCTGCCAGGCGATGCCGGCAGCCTCGAGGCGCGCGACGATGCCCGCCAGGTCGCGGGGCGCGGCGACCTGGCGCGTCGTCGCGGTGCCGGGCTCGCCCGCGAGCCTCGTCGGGAGCCTCGGGACGGTCACGCGACCTGGGTGGGTCCTCTGACCCCGGCGGCGTCGAGCTCGAGCCGGCAGCGCTCGCGGTACGTGTCGACCTCCGCGTCGGCGCGAGCGCCGTCCCAGCCGAGCTCGCCCGCGACGATCGTGGCCGCCCGATCCGCTCCGCTGAAGGTCGCACGCGCGTCCATGAGGTGCGCGCGCGTGCGCCGGCACAACAGGTCGGACAGCGTCACGGCGAGCTCGCTCCGAGCGGCGAAGACCAGCTCGGCACCGACGTAGGGGAGTCCCTCCAAGAACGGCTCCAGCAGCGTCGCGTCGTCGGACGCGGCGCGTATGACCGATGCCGCCTCGGTGCCGTAGCGGTCGGCGAGGTGCGCCGCGAGCGTCGGGTCCGCACCGACGGCGCTCACCGCGTCCGGGTCCTCGGGGGCACCGAGGAGTCGGAGGGACTTGGTCACGCACCTCGACGTGCCGGGCAGCTGGCGGGCGACCTCGTCGACGGTGTGCTCGGCCATGAGCCGGTAGGTCGTCCACTTGCCGCCGGTCACGTGCACCACGCCGTCGTCGGCCGTGCGGACCTTGTGGCGCCGGGAGAGGTCGGCAGTCCGCTCGCTGTGGTGCTCGCCCCCGGCGTCGGCGAGCAGCGGGCGCAGCCCTGCCCACACCGCGGTCACGTCGTCGCGAGTGAGCGCGGCCGAGGTGACCGAGTTGACGGCTGCGAGCAGGTAGTCCACGTCGGCCTGCTCGCACAGCGGGTCGTCGAGCGGTCCGTCGTAGGCGGTGTCGGTCGTGCCGATGTACGTGTAGGGCGCGTCCTCCCAGGGCACCACGAAGATGCTGCGGCGATCCTTCGGCACCGGCACGACCGCGGCGGAGCGACACGCGAGCCTGGAGCTGTGCACGCTCACGTGCACGCCCTTGGCGGGGGTGATCGTGCGCGCCGGACGGCGCTCGTCGAGGCTCGTGAACTCGTCGGCCCAGACGCCCGTCGCGTTCACGACCACGCGCGCGGACACCTCGAAGGCCGAGGGCTCGTCGCCCGGTGCGACCGCGGTGACCGTGATGCCGTTCGCGTGGCCCGCCGGATCGTGGCGCACGCCGGTCGCCCTCGCGTAGGTCGCGACCACGGCGCCGAACCGCTCGATCGCGGTGCGCGCGAGGCACAGGGTCAGTCGTGCGTCGTCGCCGCGGGCGTCCCAGTACCGGAAGCCCGCGACGAGCCGCTCGACGTCGAGCGAGGGGAAGTCCTCGAGCACCTCTTGCTTGGTGAGGCGCCGGTGCCGGCGTCCAATGCGCACGCCGCCGGTCGCGTCGTAGAGCCAGAGCGCGGTGCGGTACGAGCGCGCTACGGCCTTGGACACGACGCCGTCGCGGCCGAACAGCGGGACGAGGAACGGCAGGGGACGGACGAGGTGCGGCGCGTTCTCGAGCAGGCGCTGTCGCTCGTGGAGGTTCTCGTAGACGAGCCGCAGCTCGCGCTGCTGGAGGTACCGGAGCCCGCCGTGGGCCATCTTGGAGGACTTCGAGCTCGTGCCTACCGCGAGGTCGCCCTTCTCGACGAGCGCGACGCGCAGGCCACGGCTCGCCGCGTCGAGCGCGGTGCCCGCGCCCGTCATGCCGCCGCCAACCACGACGACGTCGAAGGTGCCGGAGCGAAGGGCGCTCAGCTGGTCGCCGCGGACGAGCTGTGCCACGAAGTCAGCCTGCCACAGCCCGATCGNNCTACCGTGTCGCGGTGGACTTCGAACTGAGCGATGAGATGCAGTCCCTGCGAGACTCGGTGCGGCGCCTCGCGGTGGACAAGATCAAGCCCCGCGCTCGCGAGGTCGACCGCACCGGCGCGTACCCGCAGGACTTCTTCGACGCGTTCCGTGACGCTGGCCTGCTTGGCCTGTGCATCCCCGAGGAGTTCGGCGGCTCCGGGGCCGGCATCGTCGGTCTCACCATCGCGATCGAGGAGGTCACCAAGTACTCCAACGTCGCGGGCCTGATGCTGCTGCTCACGAGGCTGCCGACGGGACCGGTGATGATCGCTGGCACCGAGGAGCAGAAGCGGCGGTACCTCCCGGGCATCGCCGACGGGACGTCCAAGAGCGCCTTCGGGCTCTCCGAGTCCCAGGCTGGCAGCGACGTCGCCGGCATGCGCACGAGGGCGACGCAGGACCCGAACGTCGAGGGGGGCTGGCTCCTCAACGGCACGAAGTGCTGGATGTCGGGCGTGCGCCAGGCTGACTGGTACACGGTGTTCGCGAAGACCGGCGACCCGTCGTCGCGAGCGCACGACTCCATCACCGCGTTCATTGTTGACCGCGGCACACCGGGCCTGTCCACGCCTCGCGTGGACAAGAAGATGGGCGTTCGCGGCGTCGACACGGGCGAGCTCGTGCTGGAGGACGTCGCGGTGGGCCCGGACAACGTCATCGGCGAGGTGGGGGGCTTCCGCCTCGCGATGCTCGGCCTCAACTCGATGCGGCCCATCGTGGCGGCTCGCGGGATCGGCCTCGCCGAGGGCGCGCTCATGTACGCGACCCAGTACGTCTCCGAGCGCGAGGCGTTCGGCACCACGATCTCGTCGTTCCAGGGCATCCAGTGGGAGATCGCGAAGCTGGCGGTCGAGATCGAAGCGGCCCGGCTCCTCACCTACCGTGCGGCGTGGCTCGCCGACCAGGGCAAGTTCACGCGCGAGTACGTGCCCTACCTGTCGATGGCCAAGTACCACGCGACCGAGCTGGCGGTCCGCGCCTCGGGCCTCGCGGTGCAGCTCCTCGGCGCCGCGGGCTACATGGAGGACCACCCGACCGAGCAGTGGTACCGCGACGCGCGCCAGCTCACCATCGTCGAGGGCACGAGCCAGGTGCAGCTGGGACTCATCGCGCGCGGGGTGCTCAATCACGACCTGTGGTGGGACTGACGCGTGGCGGCCGGGCTCGCCGACGCGATCGCCGAGCTGATCGACGGCAAGTCACTCGGGTCCCGCGGCGCGGCGGCGTCCCTCGAGCTGATCCTCGACGGCGCCTGCGCGCCCGAGCAGGTCGCCGGCTTCCTGGTCGCGCTCGCGGCGAAGGGCCCGACGTCTGAGGAGCTCATCGGGTTCCTCGACGCGATGGGCTCGCGGTGCGTCCCGCTCGAGCTGCCCGCCGAGCTGCATGAGCGCGCCGTTGACGTCGTCGGCACGGGTGGCGACCACTCGGGATCGGTCAACGTCTCGACCATCGCCGCGCTCGTCGTAGCCGGCGCCGGGGTCCCCGTCGTCAAGCACGGCAGCCGTCGTGCGACGTCACGCGTCGGTGCCGGCGACGTGCTGGAGGGCCTCGGCGTCACCATCGCGCCGGGTCCGGCCGTCGTCGCGAGGTGCGTCGAGGAGGCGGGATTCGGCTTCTGCTTCGCGCCGGCGTTCCATCCGGCGCTCGCGGTGGTCGCGCCCGTTCGCGTGGCGCTCGGGGTGCGCACGGTCTTCAACTACCTCGGACCGATGGCCAATCCCGCGCGGGTGCCCCACACGCTGCTCGGCGTGTCGGACCCGCTGCTCCACGACGTCATGGGCGTGGTCATGGGCGAGCGGGGTGCACGCCACGTCCTCGTCGTGCGCGGCGAGGACGGCCTCGACGAGGTGAGCGTCGCGGCGCGAACGCGCGTCGTCGAGGTGACGACGAGCAAGGGTGACCTGGCCGTCCGCGGCTACTGGCTGGACCCAACCTCGCACGGGATCCCGAGATCGGGCCGTGACGCGATCGTCGGCGGCGACGTGGCACGCAACGTCGCCGCCGTGCTCGAGGTCCTCAACGGCGCGACCGGGCCGCTGCACGACGTCGTCGTCGTCAACGCCGCGGCCGCGCTCGTGGCGGCGAACCGGTTCGACACGATCGACGAGGGGATCGGGGCCGCCCGCGAGAGCATCTCGAGCGGCGCGTCGGCGCGGGTGCTCGAGCGCGTCATCGAGCTGTCCGCGATCAGCTGACCCCTGCACCGTCTGCCGCCTCGAGGCGGCCCGACCAGTGTCCTTCGATGCCGACCGCGGCGTCCGGCTCGTGGACGACCAGGAGCACGCCACCGAAGCCGGCGCCCGTGAGGCGGACCCCCGTGACGCCCGGCGTGCGACGGAGCCGCTCGCGCGCGGCCTCCACGAGCGGCGTCGACGCCTCGAAGTCGTCGCGCAGGCTGGCATGGCCCGCGTCCACCAGGTCGCCGAGCGCCTGGAGGTCAGCGCGCGCAAGGGCGCCGCGAGCCTCGACGACCCGCTCGCACTCAGAGATGACGTGCCGCGCCCGTCGCACCAGCACCGGGTCGTCGATCGAGGCAAGCGAGTCACGCGCCGCACGACCGAGCGGTCCGACGACGTTCGCCGCGGCTTCGCACTCCTTGCGCCTCGTCCGGTAGGCGGAGCCTGCGATCGTCCGTCGCTCGCCTGAGTCGACGACCGTGAGGCCGATCGAGCCAGGCAGGTGGATCAACGTCCAGGTTGGCCCGACGAAGTCGATATCGACGACGCAGCCTCGACTCGCGAGGAGGACGGCGAGCTGGTCGAGCAGTCCGACGTCGCTGCCCGCGGCGCGCTCGGCGACCTGGCACGCCGTCGCGAGGCGCACAGGGTCTCCCGTCATGCCGAGCGCGAGCGCCGTCGCGACGGCATAGGCGGCCGACGACGAGAGCCCGGCGCCCAGCGGCAGCTCGGAGTCGACCACGAGACGCACACCAGGCGACCCCGCCGCGGTCGCGAGCGCCACGGCCAAGAGCAGGTGCGGCGGCCCCGAGGGCGCGGCGAGCGTGGTGGCCGCCACGCCCAGCTCCGAGGAGGCCACCTCGACCGTGCCGCGAGCCGCTGCTCCCGCGCGCACCGTCGTGCGCTGGGAAGTCGCGATCGCGAGCGCGCACCCTTCGTTGTAGTCGGTGTGCTCGCCGAGGAGCGTCACGCGGCCTGGCGCGCTCGCTCGACTGGCGCCCGGCTCGTCTGGCATCCCGTGACCGTAGAGCGCGAGGCTCGCTGCTCCCCGCGTCTCTGCGCAGGGATGTGTGAGCACGTTGGTACGGGGACTGACGCCGTGCGACGATGGACGGGAAGGAGGGTCGTGCCCGGACCGCTGCAGGGGATCAGGATCGTCGAGCTCGCCGGGATCGGACCGGCACCGTACGCCTGCATGCTGCTCGCGGATGCGGGCGCGGACGTGCTGCGACTCGAGCGACCCGGGACCGCGCCGAGCGACAAGCCGCACTGGGATCTCCTCAATCGGTCGCGGCCCTCGGTCGGCATCAACCTCAAGCACGCCGAGGCCGCCGGGATCGTGCTCGATCTGGTCGAGGTCGCAGACGCCCTGATCGAGGGCATGCGACCCGGCACGACCGAGCGCCTCGGGTTGGGTCCCGAGCCGTGCCACGCGCGCAATCCCCGCCTCGTGTACGGCCGGATGACGGGCTGGGGTCAAGCAGGCCCCCTCGCGAACACCGTCGGACACGACATCGACTACATCGCCATCTCCGGCGCGCTCGGGGCGATCGGTCGGGCGGGGGAGCGACCCGTCCCGCCGATCAACCTGGTCGGCGACTTCGGCGGCGGCGGGATGCTGCTCGCCTTCGGCGTCACGGCAGCCCTTCTCGAGGCTCGCGGTTCGGGGGTGGGCCAGGTCGTCGACGCCGCGATGACGGATGGCTCCGCGTCACTGCTCACGATGGCGCACTCCTTCCTCGCGGCGGGCGTGTCGACCGAGGAACGCGGCACGAACCTGCTCGATACGGGTGCGCACTTCTACGAGGTCTACGAGACCTCCGACGCGCGCTTCGTCGCGGTCGGTGCGATCGAGCCGAGGTTCTACGCGGCCCTCCTCGAGGGCCTCGACATTGCGGCAAAGGATGTGCCGGCCCAGATGGACCGTTCCTCGTGGCCCCAGATGAAGGCGCTGCTCTCCTCGAAGTTCGCGACGAGGACACGTGACGAGTGGGAGGCGCACTTCGATGGCACCGAGGCGTGCGTCGCACCGGTGCTCTCACCCCTCGAGGCGATTGACCATCCGCACAACCGTGCCCGCTCGACGTTCGTCGAGGTCGCGGGCATCAACCAGCCAGCGCCCGCTCCGAGGTTCTCTCGAACGCAGAGCTCGATCTCGGCGCCGCCCGAGGAGCCGGGGCGCTCGACCGATTCGGCGCTGCTGCGCTGGGGGTTCGACACGGCACGGATCGCGTCACTTCGAGCATCGGGCGCGCTCGGTTAGCAGCTGGCACCCCCGTCACGGCACCGCGGCGGGTCGCCAGCTCAGGGGTCGCGAAACCGCTTGCCCATGTGCCAGCCGTCGCACACGTCGCACCGATAGACGTCCAGTTCGACGCGGTCGAGCACCCATCGAAGGTGCGCGGCGTCCGCGGCCTCCTGCTGGGTGGGGTACCGGTTCTTCGGCGCGCCGTCGCGCCGGACGTGACCGGGGGAGGGCGCCGGGGGGATCGGCGACGCTCGGCGGGTGCGCTTCTTGGCCACGTCGTCAGTCTGCCCGGAGCGACGAGCGGGCGATCACTACGCTCGGGGCGTGGACGAGACCGCACCCGCGATCCTCGAGCGCACGAACGTCGCCGAGCTCGAGCAGGGCGACCACGAGCGGTTCTCGCACATCGTCCTCGAGGGCTTCCACGTCGGCGTCGACGACTTCCTCGCCGCGGGCAACTCAGTCGTGGAGGGCATGATCACCTCGACGCCGGTCGTCGCGCTGTGCGGCAAGACCTGGGTGCCCGGCAAGGATCCCACCAGGTACCCGGTGTGCCCGAGCTGCAAGGAGATCGCCGCCTCGCGAGGCTGGGGGGTCCCTGGGGCGTAGGCGCTGTCAGCTCGCGGTCGCCGGCGCCCGCTGGATCTCGACGTCGCCACTCACGGAGTGCGCCGTGATCTTGACCATCGTGCCATCGCCGGACTCTGAGGGCGAGCTGTCGGCGAGGTCGATCTCCGAGCTGAGGTCCCCGGACATCGACCGCGCGTCGACCGAGACGCCTCGACCTGGCGGGACGCCCACGATCACGTCCCCGCTCACCGTCGCTGCGCGAATGCTGCCGGACCATGCCCGACGCACGGTCACGTCGCCCGACGTCGACCGCACCGAGGCGCCGTTCCGTGCATCGGTGACCGTCACGTCACCGCTGACCGACGTGATGTCGACGTGGCTCGATGCGGACGTGATCGACACGTCGCCAGAGACCAGCGTGAGCGACACGTCGTCGGCGACCTCGTTCAAGTCGACGTCCCCGCTGACGGACCGGACCTTGACCGGCCCCGCCACCTTGCCGGCAGTGAGGTCACCGCTCGCGGTCTTGACGGTGAGCGAGCCCGTGACGGTTTGGGCGGTGACGTCGCTGCTCGGCAGCGAGACCTCGACGTCGCCGACCTCGCCCCGGAGGCGGATCTCGCCGCCGAGCCCTCGAGCGAGCGACAGCAGCGATCGCTCGGTGCCCGTCGTGCCGACCACCACGTCTGTGCCGTGCGGCGCAGCGACCTGCACGTCCACGCCGCTTCGACGCTTCGAGAAGGAGCGGCTGTTGGGCAGCGTGATCGTGATCACCGACACGCCGCTCGTCTCGGTGCAGGTGACGGTGGTCTCCGCGACGAGCGCCTCGGCGTCCGTGCCTCGCGCGAGGAGCTCGACCGTCGTGGTGCCGCTGCCTTCGGCGGCCAGATCGATCGTGTCGTTCGGGTTGTAGATCACGACCCGGGTCTTCCCAGGCGTCGAGAATGAGTGCATGCGGTCTCCTCAGGCCTGGCCGTAGCCGGAGAGGCGCCGGTTACGCGGGGAGTGGTGGGCGGCGCCTCGACCGACCGCGGTCTCGAGCGCCCGGACCATCCACGTGTTGGTCGAGGTGCCCTCGGCTGCCGCGCGCTCGTCGATGCGCGCCTTCAGGTCATCAGGGAGCCGGAGCGAGAAGCGTGCCTGGTCGGCGGACTGCTCGACGGTCCTCGTGACCATCACCGGCTCGGCGGGCACGAACGTGACGTCGTCACCGCTCACTCGAAGGTCGATGCGCTCGATGCCGAGCACGCCGGACAGCTCCGTGAGGGCCATCGACATGGCCTCGAGCATCCTTGCCTTGGCGAGCGGCAGCGCGACGGTGATCATGCGGTCCGCGACCTTCATGGCCTTGTCGGATCCCATGGATCCGACAGCCTCGAGGTCCGAACGCAGTGTCTCGGTGAACCATGACGTTTGCATGGCGTCAACCTAGTGCCGATATGGCGCTGGCCGAGGCCGCCGAGGCAGTCATGCCGACCGCCTGCGACGGCGCCAGCGCGGGGGAATCCGCACGGTGCTGTTCAGGTACCTGGGCGGACCCAGGTAGGTGTGGAGCTGACTTGATGTTAGGCGTGAAATCATCATGACGTCATTGTAGCGTCAAACTGATGTCTGTCAAGCCGGCAAATCTGTCTTTCTCGTCTGTCTTTCGCAAAACAGAAAGAATCTTCAGTGACCGCGCCCATGCCTGAGCCCGATACGTCCCTACGCTGGGAGGCACGATGCCCGAGGTTCCGACATCCGACGAAGAGCGTTTCATCATGCCGGACACATTGGACTCCGAAGAGCGGTCCACCCTCCCCGAGGGAATGTCGGGCGAAGACGCCCTACGCCGCTTGCTGGGGGCCGAGGAGCCGTTGGCTGACGCCGAGCCCGATTCAGGGCTCTTGGGCGGCGTGGACGAGCCCAACGAAGCCTTGGACGAAGGTCTGGAGGAGCCCGAAATCTAGGCTCCGGCGATGCCGGTTCCACACCCGTTCATTGCTGTGCTCAGGTGCGCCAGCGCCCGGCGGACGGGGCGTCAGTCTTCGAGCGCCTCGATGGCGAACTCCGGGCAGTTGGCGATCGCGAGTCGAGCCGCATCCTCGCGGTCGGCCGGCACGACGCCGTCGGAATGCACCGAGGACTGGCCATAGTCATCGATGTCGAACAGATCCGGTGCGAGCGCGAAGCACCTCGCGTGCCCTTGGCATCGCTCGGGGTCGATGCGCAGCCTCATCGCAGCACCACCGGGATCGACCGTGGGCCGCGGACCTGGCCGCCGGCCCACGTCACGCTGGACTCAGGCTCGAGATGGAACGAGGGGATCCGACGGAGCCACTCCTCGATCGCCACGCGAAGCTCCATCCGCGCGAGGTTGGATCCGGCGCACCGGTGGATGCCCGAGCCGAACGCGACGTGCCGGTTCGCCGCGCGGTCGAGGACGACCTCGCTCGCGCGGTCGAACACCGCGGGGTCCCTGTTGGCTGCGGGGAAGCTCATCAGGACCTTGTCGCCGGCCCTCATCGGGCAGCCGGCGACTTCGGTGTCCGTGGTGACGAGTCGCGCCATCGTGACGGGGGAGTAGGCACGAAGGAACTCCTCGACGGCCGTGGCCATGAGCGAGGGGTCTGCAACGAGCCGATCGCGATCGTCGTCGTGCGTGGCGAGGTGCCACAGCGAGGCGCCGATGGCGCTCCAGGTCGTGTCGACGCCGGCGATCAGCGTCAGCATCGCCATCCCGAGGATGATCGAGTCCTCAAGCGGCTCGCCGTCATGGCGTGACTGGAGCAGATCGCTGATGAGGTCGTCCCCAGGGTGCTCTTTTCGCTCTTGGACCTTTGACCAGAGGAACTCGCCGATCCCGTAGTTGCCCCGCCGCCGGCGCTCGGGGTCGTCGGCGAACTCCAGGGAGTCGCGGACCCAGCCCGTGAAGGCGTCGGACATCTCGTCGGGCACCGCCAGTATGTGCGAGATGACGCGCACGGGGATCTGCTGGGCGTAGTCGATCGCGGCATCGGCGCGCCCCGCGTCGAAGAACTCTTTGATCAGCGACCCGCAGATCTCACGAGTCAAGGTCTCGTAGGACTCGACGCGCCGGTGCGAGAACCAGGGCAGCAGCAGTCGTCGGGTCCAGGTGTGCAGCGGTGGGTCCGAGGTGATGGGCGGCAGGCCGTAGGGGAGGATGTCTTCATCTTCGTCCTGCTCGATGGTGACCACGGCGACGTCGCTCGAGCTGAACGTCGTCGTGTCGTGGGCGATTGCCGTGACGTCGGCGTACCGAGTCGGCAGCCACGCGCGACCACGACGCTCCGTCGTCGCGACGGGACACGACGCACGCAGCTCGTCCCAGATCCCGAACGGGTCCTCGACGTAGCCAGCGTCGAGGACCTCGAAGTCGGTCTCCCAGTCCGTTACGGGCTCAGTCCGTCGCACGTGGGGTCCCCCGATTCGAGTCGCGTCGCTGGAGTCACTCGCGCCCGCAATGGTAGTTCCGCCAGTCCGAGGCGCTTGGCGTCCGAGGCGCGACGGTCTGGTGCGGCGTCGGTCGTGTCAGGCGAGCGGGGCGGCGAGCGCGTCGAGCGTGCGCGGGTCGACGCCGATCCCACCTCGTGCGCTGCTCTCGTAGATCGCCAAGGCGACGCGCAGCACGTCAAGCGCCTCGTCCGGACCCCACAGAAGAGGCCCCTCGCCGGTGCGGAGCCACTGCAGCCAATGGCGTCCCGAGTCCCGGAAGCTGCTCGCCCAGTCGTCGTCGAGCGCGTGAAAGCTTCGAAGCTCGCCGTCGCGGTAGACCTCGAGGCTCGGCTCTTGGATCCCCCGCCCGGTGCACCGGTTCACCCTCGCGAACCCCGCACGGCCGGTCACCTCCCAGCGCTCGTCGTTCGTGTAGTAATCGGAACGCAGGTAGAGGTCCACGGCCATGGTGATGTCCCACGCCCCCCGGATGCCGTTCTCGTGCTCCCAGGCGACGGTCGTCGGCGCGTCGAGGGTGATCCCAGGGACGATCTCGGTCGCGCCCACCCACGCGCGCACCTCGCTGATGGCCCCGAACAGCCAGATCGCCGTCGACAGCTTGTGCCAGCCGTCGTCGAACACGAAGATGCCGCGCCCGCGCTCGGCCTGCTCGAACTGCGCACGATACGTGTCCCACGGGACCTCCCACCCGCCGCGGCCGCTGCCGACCATCTTCAGGTGGTAGCCGACGACGTCGCCGATCGCCCCTTCCTCGACGAGTGCCTTCAACCGCACGAGCGGCTCGTAGAACAGGTAGTTCTCCATCACGCGCAGGGCCACGCCTGCCCCTGCAGCGGCGTCGAGCATTCGCTGCGCGTCCTTGAGGTTCGTGGTGATCGGCTTCTGGAGGTTGACGTGCCACCCGCATCCGAGCAGCTCGACGACGGCGTCGGCGTGCGAGGCGATCGGCACCAGCGCCTCGACGGCGTCGACCTCGAGGCCGCTTGCCGCGAGCTCGGCGATCGACGCGAATCGACGGGCTGTCGGCCAGTCGGCGACTCGCTCCTCGAGGCGCGCGGCATCGGGATCGACGAGCGCGACGACCTCCACGTCGGGGTTCTCGAGGTACGCGAGGACGTTGAGGTCGTAGATGCGGCCGAGTCCCACGATCGCGGCTCGGAT
>PLCI01000039.1:11734-14524 GCA_003135595.1 Acidimicrobiaceae bacterium
GCCATCGTCGGTGAGCCCTCGCGATCGACGAGGTCCTCGGTGAGCACAGAGTGCGCACCCTTGCGGTGGCCGTACGGGTTGCCCGGTGACGAGTCGATCTCGACGCCGAGGAAGGCGTCGCCGAGCTCGCGTCGGAGCGACTCGAATCGAGCAGCCTTGACCGCGGGATCGCCCGTGAAGCGGAGCCCAAGCACCTGTGCACCGTCTGCGACCTTGGCGCGGATCGCCGCGAGCTCGGTGACGGAGCAGCCGAGGTCCGCGGCGCGACGCGCGCCGATCGAGAAGGGAAGCGACGGCTGGGACAGCACGGGCGCCACGACGGGTGCGCCTGCCATCATCGCAAGCGCGAAGCCGCCGGTGAAGCACATGCCGACGACACCCACCCCGGGCCCGCCCGCCCGTTCGTGCTCGGCGCGCGCGAGCGCGCGCAGCCACTCGACGACGGGGCTCGACTTCCCCGTCGCGAGCACGGTGAACTCCCTTGCGACACACGCGCGCGCGAGCGAGCGGAGCACATAGGACTGCTGGGGTGCTCGACCATCGTCACCGAACAGGTGCGGCAGGGCGACGGACATCCCCGCTCCCGCAACTCTGCGGGCGAACGCGAGGACACGCGGGGTGATGCCGGGGATCTCGGCGATCACGATCACGGCAGGCCCGACGCCGAGCCGCCAGACGTCCTTGCGGACGCCGAGCGCCTCGAAGCCATCCCGCTCGAAGCCCTCGAGCGCACTGGGTGTCGATGTCATGGTCTCCCTCGCTGCCGCGACGGACGTTCTAATACATCGCGGTCCCGTAGTCTTGGTGCGTGCCCGCCGACGCGCCGACGCGACGGCAGGCCCGATTCCTTCGGCACCACGACGAGGACGACCCGGGACTCGTCGGCCGCTCCCTCGAGCGGCAAGGCTTCGACGTCGACGTCGTCCTCGTCACGGACGAGACCCCGACGGTCGACCTCACCGGCGTCGACGTCCTGGGTGTGCTCGGCTCCAAGTGGTCCGTCTACGACCACGAGCGCGTGGGCGGATGGATCGACGTCGAGCTCCAGACGATCCGCCGGGCGGATCAGTGCGGCATCGCCGTGCTCGGCATCTGCTTCGGGGCCCAGGCCCTGTGCACCGCGATGGGGGGGAGCGTCTCGCCCGCCGCGAGGACCGAGCTCGGGTGGGTTGCGCTCGAAGGGGTGCCCGACGAGGGGCTGCCCGAGGGCCCATGGTTCGAGTTCCATTCCGACCAGTGCGTGCTGCCGACGGGCGCCCGCGTGCTGGCGCGCAACGAGGTCTGCGTACAGGCGTTCCGCATCGGCCGCCACCTCGGCGTGCAGTTCCACCCCGAGATCGACGCCGCGCAGTTCGCGAGGTGGCTCGAAGCTGGCGCTGACGCCGAGGCGGCCGCAGACGGCGAGTCCGGCGAGCTGCTCCTGAAGGAGATAGGGGCCCGGGAGCCCGATGCGGCAGCTCGCGTGGATCGGCTCGTCGCTGGCTTCCTCGCGCGCGCGGACACCTGAGTCGCGAAGGCCGACCGCTGCGTCTGTAACAGTGTGCGCCGTGTCAGCCGCCATCGAGGTCGAGGGGCTGCGACGTGCCTACGGACCGCTCGTCGCCGTCGACGGCGTGAGCTTTTCCATTCCGAAGGGATCCTGCACTGCGCTGCTCGGGCCGAATGGTGCCGGCAAGACCACGACCGTTGAGATCCTCGAGGGCTATCGCCACCGCGACGCCGGCAGCGTCACGGTCCTCGGGACCGACCCCGCGCGCGGCGACCGCTCATGGCGCCAGCGACTCGGGATCGTGCCGCAGAACTGCGCGGACCTCCTCGAGCTCACCGTCGGCGAGTGCGTGCGGCACTTCGCGTCGCTCTACCCCGCGCCGCGCGAGCCCGACGCCGTGCTCGAGCTCGTGGGACTTGTCGACAAGGCCGGCTCGAGGGTGACCACGCTGTCCGGCGGCCAGCGGCGGCGGCTCGACGTCGCACTCGGCATCATCGGCAACCCCGAGCTCGTGTTCCTTGACGAACCGACGACAGGGTTCGACCCAGAGGCGCGACGTGCGTTCTGGCGTCTCGTGTCAGCGCTCAAGGCCGAGGGCGTGACGATCCTGCTCACGACGCACTACATGGAGGAGGCCGACGCCCTCGCGGACCGCGCGATCGTTGTCAACCACGGCGTCGTCGTCGCCGACGCCCCACCTCGAGCCCTCGGCGAGCGCGCCGACGACCTAGCTGTCGTCAAGTGGATCGAACGCGGCGCGGCTGTCGAACGCGACACGACGACGCCGACGGCGCTGATCGCCGAGCTGCACGCACGGCTCGGCGGCGAGCTGGAAGGCCTCGAGGTGCGTCGCCCGACGCTCGAGGACGTCTACCTGCGGCTCGTCGGGGAGAAGGACGCGTGAGGTCGCTGCTCAAGAGCTGGGCGGGCCGGGGCCGCATCGAGATCCTGCTCACGTTCCGCGACCGCCGAACCATCACGTTCACGGTGCTGCTGCCGCTGATCCTCCTGCTCGTGCTGTCGTCGGTAGTCCACCCTGAGAGCCTCAAGTACGTCTCGTTCGCCCAGTACCTCACGGCAGGGATGGTCGCGTCGGGCCTCGTCTACGGCGGGTTCCAGGGACTGTCGATCGGGATCCCCGAGGAGCGCAGCAACGGGACGCTGAAACGCCTCTACGGCACGCCCATGCCGCGCTCGGCGTACTTCGCGGGCAAGATCGTGGAAGTCGTCGCCATCTACGTGGTCCAGGTCGTCTTGATGCTGGGCCTGGGCGCGATCGCCTTCCACGTGACGATCCCGAC
>PLCI01000154.1:0-3705 GCA_003135595.1 Acidimicrobiaceae bacterium
GAACCGGGCGACCGCCCGGGCCACCGCCGAGATCGCGAGGCTAATTACGGGTTCAGGCCTATGCGGATGTCTTGAGACATCACACTGCACCCCCAACGGGATTCGAACCCGTGTTACCGCCTTGAAAGTTCGGGCACATTCGTCCCTCCACGTCCGCTAGGCACCAGAAGCGCCAACTTTTAGCACCATACGCGCCACGACGTTCATAGCCGTACGCACGGTGCACCGATTTTGATGGGCAATTTGATGGGCAACTCCTCCCTCCCCCCTGCAGCTGTGACCTGTCGACGAAACCAGTCGACCCGCGGGCCGACTGTCAGTGGACCGACGCTCCCTTTGTTGCAAGAGGACACGGGAGGGTGACCTGATCGGGCCGGATGGTCTTCCGACACGTTGCCCAGACCTAGTCTCCCCAGCTCCAGAAACGTTGTACCGCATCGTCAAAGACCTCTCGGAAAGTCAAGGTCGGGAACAGCTCGATCGATAGGTCTGTGCAAAGTGCTTGTACTGAATCGTCCTTCGATCCCATGAAAAAGTGTCTGGCGGGATCGGCCTCTGCGTACGCGAGAGTCTCGCGATGAGGTTCCATGTACTTGTGGCCCCTCCAATAGGTCCTCTCGTTGTACTCGCGAAGGTTCGCATACCAACGGGAGCCTTTGAGCTCGTAGATCCCTTTCCCGAGTTCACCACGGGGGTCACAGTCGTAGGCTTCCTCATTCGGATAACCGAAGACGGTCTGTATCACACCGTGGAGCGTGATAAGTGCGATGACTTCGGAAGTGGCCGTTGCGCCCAGCCGAGGTGAGTAGCCACTAGAGATGACCCAAGCATCGTGAACCTCGTCGCCTTGTACGAGCATCAGCCCGGTTCCCGAAGGGGATCCTTCGAACCCCAGGTCGAGCGCTTCCCACTTACCGTTGGTGTCGTCGAGCATCGCGGCATTCCTCTCAGGGCAAATCGTCTAGGTGAGATGGAGGCTAAGCATCGAAGCGGCGAGGTCGACCGCGGTATCGATTGCTTCGAGAGTCCGGCCAAGGTGAAGCACGGGAGTACGGTCAGTTGGAGCAATCACGACGCCGTGTTGAGTGCGACATCGCACGTCGATGGCATCTTGGACGAAGAGCGGACGGGGGATGGTAATCCTCGCAATGATCTGCAGTCCCCTCAATTCCGTGAGACCTTGGACGACCTCGATGTTTGTTCCAATGACGACCGGGTCAGTCGTAATCTCCACCTCTCGTACATAGTGATAGATGGCGTGGATCGAGACGTGCTTGTCGACATTCGATAGGTCACAAAGGAGCGTTAGAGGAGAGTCGGGCAAGTCCTCTGAGACGGCCGATAGAAAGGCGGCTTCGACAGCCCCGAGTACCTTGGGGTCTACGGCATGCAAGCCGGGAGCTCCAAGAGTGCGAGGAAAGCCGATGCCTCGCGGATTCGACGGAGTCGGGCCACTGTGTTGCATTGACAACTCCCACACGACGTGGTCGAGGACAGCGCGAAAGTTCCCGATCGCATCTCCCAGACGCTTGCTCATCGAGGTGGACGGGAGAGGCACACTGACGTCCGCGCAGTAGTTCAAGTGGGAGTAGACAGGATCGTCGAGCTCAACCTGCTCGGTGACGAATCGATAGGGATTCGACGCAGCCCACTCGATCGAAGCAACTCGGATTTCCTCCTTGAGCTCCCTTGCGCGGTCGAGCTTTAGTTGGACGGATGGGGAAAAGGTCACGGATGAAAGGTAACGACTCCGACGCAACCGCTCGATTCAGAAGAATCCGACGACCTAGAAGAGGACCTGTCAAGTATGTAGGCGACGAGTAGTGCCTGCCCTTCCCAGATCGACAGGCAGCAGCCCATTCCATGAGTGCCATTCTGTGGGCCCCGGAGTGCATCGGATCGCGAGTTTTAGTTCGCGCGGGTCTGAGGTCCAGACGTGGGATGGCGCTCGTCAGGGAACCAACGGCCTGAACGAGTGAGCCACGTCCATCCCCCCACCCATGTACTCGTCGACGGTGTAGACCACTCGCCCCACCGCCCAACTGATCACCGTGTTGTCGTTGTCGCCACCCTGGTCATTCTGGAGGACCCCAATGCCTATCGGCGGTTGGAAGCGCTGGACCTCTTGGACAATCCCGGCAACGTCGCCGGCGCCGTCCCTTGGCACGTCAGGTTGCACGATAAACAGCCAGGTTCCCCGGCTCCATGAGTACTCATAGGAGCCACTGCACGTCCGCACCGACTGCCCCGCAATCGTCACGACCTTGGAATGCGGTGGACACGGGTGAGATCTCACCTCGCACGTCCACGCGTCGCATGCCAAGAGGGAGCGCTGGGCGGCCGCGTCACTCGCGTACAGACGCGCGGAAAAGCCTCCCCAGATGTAGACATTTGCCTGTGGGCACTCTCTGATGTTGGGACTGTTGAGCGGGAGGGGGCGCGGGCAGTAGTTGAACCCAACGGTGTAGGAGTTCCTGTTGACCGACGCGGTGAGCGATGGTGGCGTGTTGAAGGAGGTCCCTGTCAGGGTCGGGCCCTCAACTGGAACGGCGGTGTGCCGAGCAATGAACGCCAGTGCCTGCTCCATCCGCGCTGGAAAGCCTCGGACAAGGGGCTCGTGCTCGAAGCTGTCCGTCAATCTGATGCCGAGTGGACTGAGGAAGGGTGAGACGAGCCGATAGGGGATGATGAAATCGGAGAGACCGCAGGCATCCTCGTAGAGTTCGCCCTGGTTTACGCCGACCGCCAGACCGCTGGCGTCGAGCGCCAGGGCATGCGTGTTTGCGATGGCCTGGACAAATGCCGCAACTGTTGGAAGCGGGTCAGCCCCGTATTCGTGAATCCGAGCATTCCTGCAAACCGTTGCGCGCCACGACCCTGTCGCTATCTCTTGTCGCGCAACCGCCGCGATCGTCCGAATTGCCGTTGCCTGACGACTGAAGAGTGCCTCATAGAGGTCGATCTGTTTGCCCGAGGGAATCAACACCGCGGCCGACTTCCACCACTGCGAGTTCACGCCGTTCGGATAGGCCGACAAGAGGGGCAGCAAGGAATCGATCAACACCGGGCTTGACGAGGTGAGGGAAGGCATTGGCTCGATCGTGAACTCACCCGCCGGTATGTGACCCCTGGAAAAGCCGGGGGCTATCTGCCGCAGTTCGGCCAGGGCATCAACCCTGAACTTCGAAGTCAGGCCCCTTGCGATGGCGACGAGGGTCTGGTTCACGGCTCCAAGGCCTGGATTGATCAGCTGAGGTGCAATGACGCGGACGTGGTAGTTGGGGATCCTCTCGTGAAGGTTCTCGTAGCCCACGCCGCCAGCCGGCCGATATCGGTTGGCCGCCCCTGCAGCGCCGAACGGCGACTGGGCCAGGAGCCCCATTGCGAGGAGAACCGCAAAAGCGATTGGAAAGGCGACCTTCCGAAGAGTCACTGGCGCTCGCTCTCTCGATCGATGTCCTGGGCGCACTCTCTCACCTGCAGACCCCTTTAATTATGTAAAGAAGATATGCACCCAGATGCCTCCACTGGCACGAGCAGTCCATGGGAGGCGGGCGCGCAGCGCCCGCCGATCTCATCGGACAAGCACGTAGCCATCTGAGGACCTGAGGGGTCCTCATCGTCCATCTACGGAGCACTGGGGAGCGATCGGGGGAACGACTGACCGTTCAATGACCCAGTGCCCTACGAGCTCGGCGAGCCAGG
>PLCI01000154.1:3734-12630 GCA_003135595.1 Acidimicrobiaceae bacterium
GGATCGCCTGCAAGGACCGACGAGCAGCACTCTGCCCCGCGTGCTCGTCGCGCTACAAGGCCGACGCCTGGTTCCTCGCAACCTCGGGGACGCTCGGGGGCAAGGGACTCCCCAGTGACGTGGCGACGCACCCCAAGGTCTTCGCAACGCTCACCGCGCCCTCGTTCGGCGCGGTCCACACGATCCGCGACGACGGACGCTGCAACCCCAGGCGCTCGCCACCCTGTAAGCACGCCATGCCCACCGCGTGCCACAAGCGCCACCCCGCCGACGACGAGGCGCTGGGCTCACCGCTGTGCGAGTGGTGCTTCGACTACGACGGAGCCGTCGTCTGGAACGCGATGGCGTCGAGGCTGTGGCACCGCACCGTCGATCGGCTCCGGCGGCGCCTCGGAGCCTCCCAGGGCCTTTCGCAGGCCGCATTCCGCGCCACGGCCCAGGTCCACCAGCTCCGCGTCGCAGAGACCCAGCGACGCGGTCTCGTGCACGTCCACGCCATTGTTCGGGCCGATGGGCCAGAAGGCCCTGGGAGCGAACCGCCGGCGTGGCTGACTTCAGAGTTGCTCGCCCTCGAGCTGCGGGCCGCGGCTCAGACGACCTCGATCACCGCCCCTGATCGCACCAGGGTCCGCTGGGGGGACCAGCTGGACGTGGCCGAGATCCCGAGCGTCGAGGACGCCGGACGCGCAGCTGGCTACATCGCCAAGTACGCGACCAAGACCGTCGACGGCTCCTTCGGGCTCACCCAGGCGTTCCGCACGCGCGACGCGATCCTTCGTGCGACGACGACGCCGCACCTGCGTCGCTTTGTGCTCTCGGCATGGGACCTCGGGCAGCGAGACGAGTTCTTCGACCTGCGACTGCGCGAGCACGCGCACACCCTCGGGTTCGCGGGGCACCTCATCACCAAGTCACGCGGCTACTCGACGACGTTCGCTGCCCTAAGGGCCGCTCGCGCTCTCTTCGCCATCAGGGACATCCCCGACGACGTCGAGGTCTACCAGTACGCCTTCGGCTACCTCGGCCGCGGTTACGGGCACCCAGAGGGCGAGCGGATGGCGGAGTTTTGGGCAGCGTTCGTCGCCGAGGATCGCAAGGAACGGCGACAGCAACGCATGGAGGAACAAGAAGAGCGAGCGTCGAGCGCTGGGTCCCGGACTCCTGAGGAGGATGCCTAAGTGCTCGAACCCGAGCCATCTGGTCTCGCGAACTCCAAGCACACGCACACTTGGCGTCCTTAGTGAACTCAGCGGGCCCGTAAGGCGACGCACCAAGAGCACGTGCTATCGCGATGCTCAGATTAGAGCGTGATCCGACTTACCTACCGATTCGGGGCCGCGGCGTCGAACTCTCTCATTCTCCAATCCAGTTGCCCATACGACACCGAGCACGGCTCCAACACCGCTGCACACGGCGATCCACCACGCGGGGAACAGCGAGGGCCACGTCGCTGTACACGTTGTGCCCTTGACGCACAGCAACGACGTCGAAGTCATCTGGGTGCTCGCTAGAGCAAACGCGAATCCAATCGAGACGTCGACAACGACTGGAGTCCATCGGTGCCAAGAAGGGTGACCCTTCAATACCAACGCAATTTGCAACGTGAGGAGTGCAATGACAATCGCCACGCTGATGAGCGAGTGTGCGCTGTACTGGGTGTCTCTGAGGAGTTGCCTAAGAGACGACGTGTTCCCGACCTCTCGGGCGTAAATGGAATCGACGAAGGCGTTCCCCCGTACGAAGGATCCCCACACCAAAATCGTCCCCAGGATTCCAACCATGGAGAATGCGACCAATGGCAATCGAACAGCCACGAGGGACGGTCCGCGCGGTTGTGCACTGGTCGACACGCCTCCAAGAGTAGGACTACGCAACGCGGCTTGTGCGACGACGTGTCGCCACCCGGATCGCGGCTCCTTCTCTCATTTGCCACCTTTGGCGCGACGCGACTCTTGGGTGACCTCTACTTCTTCCGCGTCCTCGAAGAGCCGCGCCAGCGCCGCGGATGCCTCACGGTCTGATCCTGGCAAGAAGTGTGCGTACACATTGAGCGTCGTGCTGGCATTCCGGTGCCCGAGACGACCGGCGACGGTCCGCACGTCGATGCCGCTCGTGAGAAGGCGCGTTGCGACGTAGTGACGTAGGTCGTGGAGTCGAACACCGACTACATCGCATCGAGCGCAGAGCCGGTTGAAGGAGCGAGTCACAGACTCTGGTCGCCACGGGATCGAGCCGTCGACCGAGTTCGTAAAGACGAAGCCGTTGGAGAGGTATGTCGTGCCGATCGAGGCCGCAAGTTCGTCTTGGTTGGCGAGGTGGCTCGCGAGGACTTCGACGGTGCGCGGATCCAGCGAGACCCTCCTCGACTGATGGGTCTTGGTGCCTTGCTCCAGGAGCTCCACGCCTACGCGCACAATCCCGCGTTCGATCGCCACGATGCCCTTCGAGAGGTCGAGGTCATGACGTCGCAGTGCGATCAACTCGCCACGGCGTGCGCCCGTCGACGCCGCCAGCATGAGGAATGTCGCGAGCGCTGGGTCTCCGGACTTTGCCGATGCGAAGAGTGAGACGACCTCTTTGGGCGTGGGTGGTCGCAGCTCGCGATGCGGGACTCTGGGCGGGGAGGCGTCGATCGCGGGATTGTGCGAGATCCACCCCCACCGCACACCTTGGCCGAGTGCTCGTCGGATGATCCCGTGGACGCGCCGGACGGTCGCCGGGGCGTAGGGGCCTTTGGGTCCACCGACCTTGAGGAGCCGTCGGTAGAAGCGGTCGAGGTCCGCGGCCGTGAGCCTGGACGCTTGGACGTGCCCGAGAGCGGGGAGGATTGCGTGGTCGAGGTAGCCCCGCGTGCTGACAACAGTCCGTGGTGACAGGCTCGAAGTGGCGTGGGCGAGCCACTCCTCGCAGAGTGCGGCGACCGTGCCCTGTCGAGGTGCGCTGGGCGTCAGGCGCTCTGCCTCCAGGACGAGCTTGGCGAGCGCCGTCGACGCTTCCCGACGGGTCCCTCTCACGGTCCGCTCGAGGTAGCTGCGCTGCTTGGTCACCGGGTCCCAGCCGACGAAGACCCGGAGGTTCCAGGAGTCCTTGCCGCGCTGTCGCATCGAGCCGCCCATCACGTCCTCCACGCGCAACGGTCGCGGTCGGCTGTCGATTTGATGGGCAATTTGATGGGCAACGCGGGCACGTTGGCGATGACCAACTCGCGCGCACGTCGCTGATCAGGTGTTTGCCGAGCACCCCCAACGGGATTCGAACCCGTGTTACCGCCTTGAAAGGGCGGCGTCCTAGGCCGCTGGACGATGGGGGCTTAAGTCGTTTCACGCTACCAGCGACCCCATGGCGCCCGGTTGAAAACGGGCGTCGGCCATTGCGGGAGCGTGCGTCTCACTGTGCCAACTGAAATGCATTCAATGAGGGACTCGACACACGAAAAGACACGGCGCGACACGACACGACACCACACGACACGACCCGACACGACGCGACGCGATGCGTCGCGAAGTGCGATCGGCGCTTTCCTGTTCTATTGTCTGCGCGACGCTCGCGATGCCGGGCGAATGACTGGGGGATCCCATGCGCACCGTCCGCACCGCCGCGCTGCTCGCGGTTCTTGCCACGTTCACTGCTGCCGTAGCCGTGCCGGCGACCGCAGCAGTCAACGCCCACGGCAAGAGGATGCACAAGCTCATCGTCCTGGACGATCCACTTGCCACCGCTGGCGACGCGTTCGGCCACAAGGTCGCGATGGACGCGTCAGGGTCCGAAGTCCTCGTCGGCGCCCACCTGTCCAACAGCGGCAACGGCATGGCCTACCTCTATGCCTCGAAGAACGGCAAGTGGTCCGCGACCCCGTCGGCGAAGTTCGCAGACCCTGTCGCAGGTGCCAACCACTTCGGATTCTCCGTCGCGCTGTCGCCGGACGGCAACACCGCCTACGTCGGGGCGGACCTCGCCACCGTGGGCGGACGGGCGAGCGCCGGGGCGGTCTACCTGTACAAGCGCAACCACGGCATCTGGCCGAAGAAGCCCAGCGCGACGATCAATGACCCAGGTAAGGGCACGACCGACTACTTCAGCATCGGACTGTCGGTGTCTGCGGACGGCGGCACGCTCGCCGTCGGCGCACCTGGCTTCACGTCACATGGCGTCGCCGAGGTGGGTGAGGTTTACGTGTACAAGGCCTCGCATGGCAAGCTCCCCTCGACGCCGTCGGCCCGCATCGCCAGCCCGACGCCGTCCACAAGAGGCGACTTCGGCTACAACTTGTCGGTCTCGTCCAACGCCTCGGGGACCGGCGTGCTCGTCATCGGCGCCTACGTGACGAATGTCGGCACCGTGAACTTCGAGGGCGCGGCGTACATCTACAAGTCGAAGGGCGGCATCGACAGCTGGACCGTGGCACCGGGAGGCCGGTTGAAGGACCCGGGCAACCTCACGTTCGACTTCTTCGGCCTTGTGGTCGCGACCAACAGCGCCGGGACGGTCGTGATGGTTGGCGCCCATGACGAGACCGAGAAGACCGTCCCCGACGCCGGCGCGGTCTTCACCTACGTGCTCAAGGCCGGCACCTGGAAGGCGTCCCAGACGCTCGATGGCCCTGCGAACGGCCCGGCGAACTTCGGGTACCCGTCGCTCTCGTCCAACGGGAAGGTGGCGATCACGGCCGCGCCGAGCGCACAGGTCGGCGGGCACAACGGCGCGGGCGAGGCCTTCGTCTACGGCCAAAGCGGCACCACCTACTCCCTCGGGGCGTCAGTCCCCGACCCGACGGGCGGCAGCGCCAACAGCCCCGAGTACTTCGGCAATGCGTCCGCGGTGTCCGCCACTGGCGGCTTGAGCGTGATCGCGGCGCCGGCGACGGGGGGCACGGGCGGCGCCAATGGACCCGGTGTGGTGTACGTGTATTCGTACAGCTGACCGACGGGCGGCACGCCGCGCGGCATGTGCGTCGGCACGGGTAGGTCCCTCAGGAGCGAGCCGCGCCACCTGAGGGACACGCGGTCGGCGCCGACGCCGACGGGCTTCGCTGGCTGGTGACGCCTACTCAGTCAGCCCTCGGCACAGCAGGACGACCGAGATGAAGGCGCGGTACAGCTCGAGCGGGTCGTCGCCGGCGAGTTGCGCGCCGAGTGTCCCGGTGCGCTCGCAGCCCGCGATCCGCGACGCGAGCTCGGCATAGTCGCTTGACTTGAATCGCAGCTGCACCGTGGCAGGTAGTGCGATCGCGACCTGCCTCGCCGTCGGCAGCGAGGCGATCGCGAGGCACGCCGCCTCGCAGATGAGTGCGCGAGCGCGCTCGGGATGCAGCGAGCTGGCGGCGAAGCGCGAGACGGACTCCTTCACGACGACGCGTTGGATCCCGGGACAGAACGCCTCGGTCTCGAGCGCGGTCGTCGCGTCACCGGTCACGAGCACGACGGGTACGCCGTAGGCGAGCGCGACGAGCGCGTTGATGCCGGACTCGCCGGCGACGACGCCGTTGATCGTGACCTCGGCGATCGCGGCGGGGTGGTAGGTGTGCGAGAGCGTCGAGGCGTCGCTGCCCATCGAGCCGTGGTACGAGACGAAGAAGACCGCGTCGAAGGAGGCGTCGAGGCCCTCCATCATGTACATGGGCTTGTAGCGCCCCGAGAGGTAGCTCGCGTCGCCCGCCAGGGCGTCAGGACGCAGGTTGGCCATGGTCGAGTGCGAGTCGTTGACGAGGAACTCGGTCGCGCCCGCGCGCCTAGCGCCGTCGATCGAGGCGTTGATCTCCGCGGTGAGCAGGTCGACGAAGTACTCGTATCGCGGCCCGCGCGCGGTGACGTGGTCCCAGTCCACGACGCCGGCGGTGCCCTCCATGTCCGAGGAGATGAAGACCTTCACGCGAGCGCCGCCTCGAAGAGCACCGGGGTGTCGTCCGTCTCGGTCATCGCGGCGTAGGTCGCACCGGGCCGCAGCGATGCCGCGCCATGGCGACCATCCGGCGTGAGGCACAGCGCACGGACGTCCGAGGAGAACTCGTCGGGGAGCGATGCCGCCTCGTTGAGCATGCGCCGACACGACGTGACGGGGTCAAAGCCCGCGGCGAGCCCGTCGACCACCATCCGCGCGCCGGTGACACGCATCGTGAGCTCGCCCCGGCCGGTGCACGCCGCGGCTCCGAAGCGCGTGTCGCAGTAGAGCCCCGCGCCCGGGAGCGCGGAGTCCCCGACACGGCCCGGATACTTCCAGGGGAAGCCACTCGTCGACACTGCGACGACGAGCTCGCCTGCTCGATCGAGCGCGAGGACGTTGACCGTGCCCCAGGGGCCGTCGTGGGGTGCGAGTCGACGGACGAGCTCGAGCGCGGTGGCTCGATACGCCTCGTTCTCAGGCGTCACCGATCCCGTGCCCGCACCCCCGGCTGCCGACAGCGAGGTCCGGAACAGCCGGGCGGACTCCTCGGTGAGCAGCTCGGCGCGCTTGAAGCCCTGCTCGTCGGCGAACAGCTCGGCGCCATCGCCGACCAAGAGGCAGTGCTGGGGCAGCTGCTCAAGCACCGCCCGCGCGATCGAGATCGGGTGCGCGTAGCCCCGAATGGCGCCCACGCCCCCGAAGGCACGGGTCGAGCCCACCATCACCGCGGCATCGAGCTCGACGACACCTTGGGCGTTGGGCAGCCCGCCCGTGCCGACGTAGTGGTCGTCGAGGTTGTCCTCGCAGCGCNNAGGGGAGCCCGACCTCGCTGCGCTGGCTCCCGATGATGACGATCGGCGGCTTCGGCACTGGCGTCTCCTGGGTCGACTGGACTCGAGGCTAGGACGGGATCGCCCGCGACACGGGGCGAATCGCCTCAGGCGCTCGCTGCGGGGACGAGGCGCCCCCCGTCGACGACGACGGCGGCATGCGCCGTGCCGGGCTCCCGGTCGCGGGCGACCTGGACGAGCTGGAAGCGCAGCACGCCGATCGTGAGCGCGACGGCGCCGAGGACGTGCAGCTCGACGAGGACGACGGGCAGTCTCGTGGCGTACTGGACGACGCCCAGCACGGCCTGGGCCGCCCCGACGGCGAGCAGCCGCCCGGCCGCGTTGACGACCTTCCTCGGCGCGCCGGTCCTCGCGAGCACGAGGTACGCGCCTGCCACCGTCGCGATGAGGGCGACCGCGCACACCGAATGCACCCACGCGGCGGACTGCAGTGAGAACGGGAGCCGCCTCGCGACGAGCTGGCCGTCACTGCCCCCGGAGTGCGGGCCGGAACCCGTCGTCGCCATGCCCGCAAGCAGCACCGCAGCCAGCAGCGCCCAGAGGAGCCGTGCGATCGGGACGGTCCACTCGCAGCGAACCTCGCGCCGCGCGCCTTCGCCGTAGCGGTGGCCGGATCGATGGAACAGCATGCCGGCGAGCACGATCATCGAGAGGCTGAGCGCCATGTGACCCGACACGAGCCACGGGTTGAGCTTGGTGTAGACGACGACCGCGCCCAGCAGCGCGTCGGCGATGACGCCGCCGACTAGGCCCGCCGAGAGCCAAACGAGGTCGGTTCGTCTCGGGCGCCGCAGGATCGCGGCGAGCAGCGTGATCGAGAGGAGCGCGACGAGCAGCACGGTGATGATGCGGTTCGCGTCCTCGATCACCGCGTGCAGCTGGCCGAGGGGCGCGGTGAGCTGGTGGCCGAAGCAGTTCGGCCAGTCGGGACAGCCGAGCCCTGAGCCGGTGAGCCGCACGGCGGCCCCCGACGCNNCACGCCGCGATGCTACCGACGCAAGAGAGGGGCTCAGACCGCCTCGGTAGGATCCACGAGATGGTGATGGAGGCGACGGCGGGTCGCGCGTCGGCGCAGCGCACGGTCGGCGCCTGCGTCGCGCTCACCAAGCCGCGATTCATCGAGCTGCTGTATCTCATGCTGCTGTTCGCCTCGATGGCAGTCGATGTCCTCCTCCGGCACCACTGAGGGCCTGCCCGAGGCAACGCCTGCGCGCCCCGCGCCGGCGCGTCCGGGCTACGCCTCCCCGGTCGTGCTCGTCGTCGGTGCGATCGCCGCGACCCTGCTCGTGCTCGTCGGCGTGCTCTCCTTGCTCTCGCCCGGCCCGACGACCAGCTCGCTCGTTGGCACGAGGCTCGTCGCGTTCCGCGAGGCCCCCGTCGAGGGCGTGCGGCCGATCGCCGCGCCCTGGCTGTCGCACCATCCCGCGGTCCTCTTGTTCTTCGGGTACTGGTGCGCGATCTGCCACGATGAGGTGCGCGCACTCGGCCCCGCGCTCGGCGATGGCGTGCTCGGCGCGGTGCGGGTCGTCGGCATCGACAGCGACGCGTCGCTCAGCGTCGCGCGGACGTTCGTCACCAGCAACGACGTGGGGTTCCCNNGTTCCCCGTGACCCACGACTGGCTGCCGATCGTGACGGACCGGTACGTCCCGGCCGACCCCGAGACGATCTTCGTGGCCTCGAACGGCCGAGTCGTGGCGGTGCACTACGGCGTCATTTCGCTCGACGAGCTGCGCGCCGGCGTGGCCGAGCTGCGCGAGAACTGAGCGTGGTCCTGAAGGTGGCGCTGCCCGCTGGGCGTACCATCGGGCTGTGATCGACCTCGCGCTGCTCCGTCGTGACCCGTCTGCGGTGCGCGCCGCACTCGCGCGCCGCGGTGTCGACCCGAGCGTCGTCGACGCGCTGGTCGAGCTCGACGCCGAGCACCGCATCCGACTCCAGCATGCCGAGGAGCTCCGCGCCGAGGTGAAGGGCCTGTCCCGCCAGGTGGCCGCGGCACGGAAGTCGGGCGACACGGCGCGGGCCCAGGAGCTGCAGCTCACGAGCCGCTCGATCGGCCACGACGAGCGTCGGGCGACCGCGGAGGCCGAGACCGTCGCCGACGAGCTGCGCCGCGGCCTCCTGGTGCTGCCCAACATGCCCGACGAGGCAGCGCCGGACGGGACG
>PLCI01000154.1:12674-15356 GCA_003135595.1 Acidimicrobiaceae bacterium
CGCACTGGGAGCTGGGCGAGTCGCTCGGCATCTTGGACTTCGAGCGCGGCGTCAGGCTCTCCGGCTCCATGTTCCCGCTGTTCACGGGCTGGGGCTCGCGACTCCTGCGCGCCCTCTCGGCCTACGCCCTCGACCAGCAGGTGGGCGCCTACACCGAGGTGCGGCCNNNATGCACCGCGGCGAGCTGCTCGACGAGGCGGTGCTCCCGCTGCGCTACTGCGCGACGACCCCGTGCTTCCGTCGGGAGGCGGGCGCTGCGGGCAAGGACACGCGGGGGCTGCTGCGCGTCCACGAGTTCGACAAGACCGAGCTGTTCGCGTACTGCACCGAGGCCCAGGCGCCCGACGCGGTCGCGGACATCCGCGCCCGGGGCGAGGCCGTGCTCCAGGCCCTCGGGCTCCAGTACCGGGTGCTGGACCTGTGCGTCGGGGACCTCGGGCTCAAGAATGCCCGGACCTTCGACCTCGAGGCCTACGCGCCGGGCGTCGACCGATGGCTCGAGGTCTCCTCGGTCAGCTGGTACCGCGACTACCAGGCGCGCCGCGCGAACGTGCGCTACCGGCCGACCGGCGGGGGCTCGCCAGTCGTGGCCCACACCGTGAACGGCTCGGTGCTCGGCTGGGTGCGCGTGTTCGCCGCGCTCGTCGAGACCTATCGCCAGGCCGACGGCGACCTCGCGGTCCCCGACGTGCTCGTGCGCTACGTCGGCACCGACCGGATCGCGCGGCCCAGCTAGCTGGCGGGCTTCGGCGCGTCGAGTCGGTACCCGACACCGCGCACCGTCGTGATGAGCGTCGGGGACTTGGGGTCCTGCTCGATGAGCGCGCGCAGCCGCTTCACGTGGACGTCGAGGGTNNTGCAGCAGCTCGAACTCCTTGCGACGCAGCTTCACCTCCTCGCCCCGCACGTAGCAGCGGCGCGTCTCGGGCTCGAGGCGCACGACATAGAGCTTGTCGCCGGCGGCGACGCGATATTGCTTNNGAAGCTCGAGACGGCCTCGATCGTCGCGCCGGCGTCGATCTGCGGCTCGGCCGACACGCGGCGGCGCTGGACCGCGCGCATCCTTGCCACGAGCTCTCGCAGCCGGTAGGGCTTCGTCACGTAGTCGTCCGCGCCCATCTCGAGCAGCAGCACCGTGTCGATCTCCTCGGACTTCGCCGACACCACGATGATGGGCACCTCGCTGCGCTCGCGGAGCCTGCGGCACACGTCGATGCCGGACAGCTTGGGCAGCATCAGGTCGAGCAGGATGAGGTCGGGGCGGCTCGCGTCGAACACCTCGAGCGCCTGGGCCCCGTCGGTCGCGACGACGACGTCGAAGCCCTCGCGATCGAGCCCGATCCGCAGGGCGTCGACGAAGGACTCCTCGTCTTCGACGACCAGGACCATGGGCCGCACCTCAGCGGTGCGCGACGGCTTCTTGGACGGTGTCATCTGCTGTGCAGCGGGACCACGAGGGTGAACGTGGAACCCTCGCCCTCCCGCGAGGCGACCTCGACGTGTCCGCCGTGGTTCTGAGCGACGTGCCGCGCGATGGAGAGGCCGAGGCCCGTGCCGCCGGTCTGTCGCGCACGACCCGGGTCGACCCGGTAGAAGCGCTCGAAGATCCGGCCGAGGTCCTTCGCGGGGATGCCGATGCCCTTGTCGGAGACCGAGACGCAGACGGTCCGGCGAAGCGACGGCGACACGGGTGCCGGGGCACCGTCGCTCGCCTCGGGCGGGTCCTCGTCGACGACGTCCGCAGCCTCCTCCCCGATCGTCGCGTCGAGCGTGACGGTCCCGCCCGACGGCGAGTACACGACGCTGTTCTCGAGCAAGGCGGAGAGCGCCGAGACGAGCTGGCGACGATCGCCGAGCACGGTGATGGACGACGAGGGCTCGTGGAAGTCGAGCTCGATGCCGTGCTGCTCCGCTGACGCTCGGATCCGCTCGAGGGACTCTGCCATGACGAGGACGATCGGGATCGGCTCGCGCGCCGGCGTCGCCTCGGACTCGAGCCTCGACAGGTCGAGCAGGTCGTCGATGATGCGGCTCACCCGGAACGCCTCGAGGTGGATGCGCTCGGCGAGCCGGCTCGCGACCGCCTGGTCGCGCTCGACGATCAGGGTCTCGGCGAGGAGGCCGAGCGCGCCGAGGGGGGTCTTCAACTCGTGGCTGACGTTCGCGATGAAGTCCCGTCGGATCTCCTCGAGTCGACGGCGCTCCGAGACGTCCTCGATCATCGCGAGCACGCCGAGCGGTCGGCGCCCGTCGTCGATCAGGGCTGCCCGCACGGCGAGCGTGCGCCGCGGCGGGCCGTAGAGGTCGACCGTTCGCTCCGCCCCGCCGCCGCCCCAGGCGTCCGCGAGGAGCTCGGTCACCGCCTGGGCGGCGATCGCGTCGCCGTAGCGGCTGGTCATGAGCTGGTTGGCCTGCTCGTTGCGATACACGACGGTCCCGGACTCGTCGCACAGCACGAGCCCCAGGGGCAGTGCGTCGAGGGAGCGCCGAAGGCGGATCGCGTCGGCGCTCGTCTCGGAGACGGCCTCGGTCGCGGCACCCGTCACCTGCTCGAGGTAGCTCAGCGCCGTCTCGATGCTCCCGTCGTCATCGGGGTGCGCGGCACCGAGCCGTGCACCGAGGGCCGTCAGGCGCTGGGCGATCGCGCGGCGGCCCGAGCGCCTGCCGGCGAAGAAGCCGATC
>PLCI01000154.1:15438-16826 GCA_003135595.1 Acidimicrobiaceae bacterium
AGCTGGGCGCTGATCGGTGCGCTGGCAGCCCTCCTTGTTGGTGCCGTGTCATGGGCGCTCGGCTCGCACTCCCACAACGTCCACCAGTCGATGGCGGGCCGCCGAGCCGTGCTGGTCGCCGGTGGTGCCGCGCTCCTCATCGGCGCGGCCCCCCACCTCATCAACTTCTTCTTCCACGTGGGCGGCAAGGTGCACTGATGACGCACGCGCACGCCTGCGGGCTGCTCGCACCGCTCTGCGGCCTGGGAGGGCTCGGCAACGCGGTCGCCTCGGCCATCTTCGCCACGTTGTCGGGGTGGTTCGTCGGGGCGGCGACCTGGCTGCTCGGGCTCGTCGGCGGCGTGCTCGACCACTCGACGACGCCGCCGGTCACGAGCGCGTGGTTCCTGGCTCGCGAGCACCTGCTCCTCGCCGTCGCCGCCCCCATCGCCCTGCTCTCGCTCGTCGGCGGGATCCTGCATGCGACCCTGCACGGCGCGCTCGGCGAGCTGTGGCGCACCGTGCTGCTCCGACTGCCCGTCGCGCTCGTGCTCGGCGCAGCGGGCGCGGGCATCGTGGGCATCGCGGTCACCGCGACCGACGAGCTGTGCACGATGCTCGCTGCGGGCAGCTCCACCTCGCTCTCGACGACGCTGCGGGGGCTCGCCGTCGCCGTCGCAGCGACGAGCGGATTGCCGGGCACCGAGGCGGTGCTGGCCGCCGGCCTCGTCATCGTCGGGTCGTTCCTCTTGTGGTTCGAGCTCGTCGTGCGGGCTGCCGCGATCACCATCGCGACAGCAATGCTGCCCCTCGTCTTCGCCGCGTCGCTCTGGCCGCCCGCCATGGTCTGGGCACGCCGGCTCGTCGAGACCATCGGTGGGCTCATCATCTCGAAGGCCGTGATCGTCCTCGTGCTGTCGATCGCGCTTGACGCGGTCGCCCACGCCGGCAGCGGGCCGGCCACCGCGATCACCGGCGGGGCCATGCTGCTGCTCGCGTCGCTCGCGCCCTACGCCGTGCTGCGGCTCGTGCCTGTCGCCGAGGCAGCCGCGACCTCGCACCTCGAGTCCGTGCGCCATCGCGCGAGCGCCGGCGTCCAGACCGTGTCGCGCCACGCGGCCTCGCTCGCGGTGGCTGGCACGGGCGGCAGCGTCGTCCCGAGCATCGACAAGGTGGGCTCGAACCCCGTCGGCATGATGCCGGGGATCGACGTCGACCTCGTCGCGGGCACGCCGCTCGACCCGAACGTCGCGCCCGTTCGGGGCCCCTCCCCGGTCAAGGCGATCCCGGCGTCGGCCGGCACGCACGTGTGGGAGCGCGACGGGTGCGGGCCGCGGCTCGTCTGGAAGCCACCGGGCCATGTCGAGCAGCCCTGACTCGCCGTTCGAGCTCGGGCGCGCCGAGCAGCG
>PLCI01000099.1 GCA_003135595.1 Acidimicrobiaceae bacterium
GGATTGCGCCCGGTGGCAAAGGCGTTGGGCATATCCATCTCCGACACCCCGACACGGGGCTTGGCCATATCGGCGAGCAGGCACAGCCGATCCACAATCTCGTGGAGCTTGGGCTCTTGCTGGGGTGTCACCTCGTGGGCGTGCATCGCGAACATCGCGATCTTGTCTGAGAAGTAGTACTGGGAGAAAATCAGGGCTGCCGCGATCACGATCACCAGCACCATCGACACGCCCAGGCTCAGCATGACCGAGACGATGATCGCGTAGAGCGCCACCATGGCGAGGCCCGTGATGAACATTCGAACGTTCAGGCCGTGATCGGCCTCAATCTTTGTTTTGGCCATGGTTAGAGGCCCTCAGGAGTGGCGCCACCGCCGGGTCCCGAAGGCAGCGCCGACACGGCGCCGCTGGACTTCAAGGCAGCCAGCTGGGCGTCGATATCTGAGGTCGACGAGGCCTTGTCGAGTTGGGCCTGGATGTCGTCGTTCGTGCTCGTCAAGTCGGTCAGCGCGCCCGAAGAGAGCAACTCGTCGAGCGCACCACTGCGCGCTTGCATCTCGGCGACNNGCGGCGGTGTAGGTCGCCTTGATGGTCTCTTTCTTGGTGCGAAAGGCCTCCACCTGGGTCTGGAGCTTGGTGGCGGTGTCTTCGAGCTTGTTCTGCTGCTCTTGGATCGAGGCGTGCTGGGTCTCGAGGTCCTTTAACTGGTTGGCGATGGCCTCGCGGCGCGTGAGAGCTTCACGCGCCAGCGGCTCGTTGCCCTGGGCGAGGGCGGTCTTCGCCTGGCCCTGGAGCTTGTCGCCCTGCTTCTTCAGCTCGTTGGCCTGCAGCTCGATCCGCTTGCGCGCCGTCGCGACGTCGGCGACGGCGCGACGGACCTTGGTGAGGTTCTCGAGCTGCTTGCTATAGGAGAGGTCGAGCGTCTCTCTCGGGTCCTCCATCCGGTCCAGCGCCTTGTTCGTCTTGGCCTGGAAAATCGACATCAACCGCTGCCACGCGCCCACCTGGCCTCCCTTCCCGGGAGAGCCTACGCCGTGGGGTCTTCGACCCGACCCAACGCGCCGCTCACCACTCGTCCCACGCGACGACGTCGCTCGGGGGCGGCGCGGTCGCGGCTGCGTGGACGACCGCGATGAGGCACAGGCAGAATCCCAGGTTGAAGAGCAGCTCGCCCTGCAAGAGGTAGTTGAACGAAGAGTCCGGCAGCGACAGCGCGCTGACGCCGCCGCCCGCGAGCTCGAGGGCGGCTGACGCGAGGACGCGGGCCGTGGGCAGGATCGAGCAGAGCCAGACCGTGACGACCCCCTGGGCGAGCGCGAGCGAGACGCCAATCGTCATGTGGGTCCAGTTGAGCAGCGTGCCCTTGTTGAAAGGCGTGACCAGGAGCGCGACGAAGAGGACCGGCATGCACCGCATCGCCAGCGAGAGTCGGTTGCCGAGCTGGTTGTCGGGGAGGCGGCGCACCGCCGTAAGCATCCCGATGATCACGCAGGCGTAGCCGAGGAGGATCACCGGCAGCGTCGTCGAGCGCACCGAGAAGTACGAGATGCCGTCGTGCTCGGTGGTCGCGCTGTGGGAGATCGCGAGGCAGACCGCGACGCTCCCGAAGAACCCCGTGGAGCCCGCGATCAGCGGTCGCAGGGCCATGGCGTAGGACCGCTCGATCGGCTCGTCCGCCCCCTCGACCTCGATCACCGGTCGCGCGCACCGGACCGAGTCCATGCCGCCACGTCAGGCCCCGAGGAACGTGAGGTGGATCGCCCCGGCGCTCTCGGCGAGGACGACCGCGACCGCGGCGGCGAGCACGCAGAGCAGCGCGACGCGCGCGGCCACGGGCATGCCTCAGCGCACCGAGACGGTCGGGCCGCGGGTGAGGTCGCGAACGACGGCCCAGGTCAGGGTGATCACGCCGGCTCGGGCGAGGTCGCTCGCGATCGAGCCGTCGCCGAGCATGCGTCCGAGGTCGCGAACCCGCTCGTCGGCGTCGGGGGCGACCGCGCGGAGCTCGTCGGTGTCGCGCGCAGGACGGACCACGAGCTCGGTCACGCCCTCGGGCAGGCTCGCCGCGAACGCGGCTGGGTCGTCCAAGAGCCCTGGCTTAGAGTGGCGCACGAAGTCGGCGTGTGCCACGCCCGCGTCGTCCACGAGCTCGTGCAGCGGGAAGCCGAACCGCGTGTCGTCGACCTGCTCGGGGAGCCGCAGGGGCAGGCCCGACTCCACGGCGAGCTCGACGAGCACGTCGAAGAGCGCGGGCGCGGCGAACAACGCGTCGTCGAGCACCGAGAGGTGGGTGGGCTCGACACCCAGGAGCACGGCGCGCTCGAGCTGCGCGCGGCACTCGCGACGCACCTCGTCGGGGTCGGCGTGGTCGTGGAGATCCTCGACGGTCGAAGGGAAGCCGCCGTCGCCACCGAGCAGCGACGGCGCGAACGTGACCGGACCCCAGCGGAACCGCGGGAGCCCCGCGGTGAGCGCGAGGTGGACGCCGACGTCGTGGTCACCCGCTCTGGACGCAGCCTCGAGTGCCCAGGGGGCCGGCACGACGAGCCCGGCCGACGTGGCGGCGCCGCGATCCAGCGTGTCGAGCACCCCCTCGGTCGTCGAGTGGCAGAGACCGAAGTCGTCAGCCGTCACGATGAGCGCGCGGTCGCCTGCGCCGAGACCGAGGCGCGAGCGCAGGGACGTCACGTGCTCGCTCCGAGTCCCTCGTCCTGGGCGGTGGCCTCGGCAGCGAGCTGGTCGCGGTAGGCGGTCATGCGCTTGGCGAGTTCGTCGTCGCTCAACGCGAGGATCCTGACCGCGTGCAGCGCCGCGTTTGCGGCGCCGTTCACCGCCATCGTCGCGACGGGGACGCCGCGGGGCATCTGGACGATCGAGAGCAGCGAGTCAAGGCCGTCGAGCCGATCGAGCGCCACGGGCACGCCGATCACTGGCAGGGTCGTGGACGCGGCGAGCATGCCGGGCAGGTGCGCGGCGCCGCCGGCGCCGGCGATGAGGACGCGCAGCCCACGCTCCCTCGCGTCGTGGCCGTAGCGCAGCATCGCCTCTGGGGTTCGGTGCGCCGAGACGACCCGGACCTCGCAGGTGACGTCGAAGGTCGCGAGCATGTCGGCGGCGGGCTGCATGATCGCGAGGTCCGACGAGCTGCCCATGACGATCCCGACGAGCGGCGCGGTCATCTGGTCGCTCCCGCTGCCGCCGGCACCGGTGTCCCGAGCGCTGCGGCCGCACGCCAGGCGACCCTCGCGGCCTCGTCGGCGTCGTCTCCCAGGACGGTCACGTGGCCCAGTTTCCTCCCCGGGCGCGGCGCCTTGCCATACAGGTGCAGCCTGGCCCGAGGCTCGGAGAGCGCGAGCGCGAGCGACGCGTCGTCGAGGATCCCCGAGGCCCCGCCGAAGACGTTCACGGTCGCGACCGCGCGCGCGGTGAGCGCGGTCGCCCCGAGCGGCAGATCGAGCACGGCGCGGAGGTGGTTCTCGAACTGGCTGGTGGTCGCGCCCTCGATCGTCCAGTGCCCCGAGTTGTGCGGCCGAAGCGCTACCTCGTTCACGAGGAGGCCCGTGTCGGTCTCGAACAGCTCGACGGCCATGACGCCGACGGCGCCGACGAGCTCGGCGGCCCGCGCCGCCAGCGCGCCGGCCTCCTTCGAGGTTGCCTCAGAGAGTCCCCCCGGGACGAGGACCTCGCGGCAGACGCCGTCGACCTGGGTCGTCTGGACCGCTCGGTACGCGACCGTGTCGCCGCCGGCCCGACGCACGACGAGCGCGGCGAGCTCGGTGAGGAACTCGATTGGCGCCTCGGCGACGACGACGGCGCCGGACTCGCGCCACGCGGCCACGGCGCCCGCAGCCTGGTCGAGTCGCGACGCGATCACGACCCCTCGCCCGTCGTAGCCACCCCGGGCGGCCTTGACGACCGGCACCCGATCGAGGCGCTCGGCGAAGGCGCGCAGCGCGGCCAGGTCCGAGTCCCGATCCGAGTCGAGGATGATGAACTCGGGGACCGCGAGCCCCGCGGCGGCGAACCGACGGCGCTGGAGCGCCTTGTCGACCGCGGCCTCCAGGGCTGCGCTCGAGGGGTGCACGCACCTGCCGGCCGACTCGAGTGCCCGGACCGCGTCAAGGTCGACGAGCTCGTGGTCGAACGTCACGACGTCGCTGCGCGCAGCCAGCTCGTGGAGCGCAGTCGGGTCCGTCGGGCTGCCGAGGACCACCTCGCTCGCCACGGACACCGCCGCGTCGTCCGGGCTCGACGCGAGCACGATCGTGTCGATGCCGAGCGCGCTCGCCGCCTCGCAGCACATGCGGGCGAGCTGGCCGGCGCCGACGAACCCGACTCGCGGCAGTCGTCGGCCGCCCTCTGTACGCTCGGGCACCGCCACCGCGGCAGGCTACCGGTCACCTAGAGATGAGGAACCCATGCGACTCGGCACGAGCCTTGACACCGACCAGCCGATCGACGAGGTCATCGCCGCGGCGCGCGCCGCCAAGGACGCGGGCTTCACGACCGTGTGGTCGTCCCAGATCTTCGGTGTGGACGCGCTCACGGTCCTCGCCGTCGTCGCCCGCGAGGTGGAGGGCATCGAGGTCGGGACTGCGGTCATCCCGATCCACCCGCGGCACCCCCAGATGCTCGCCCAGCAGGCGCTCACGGTGCAGGCGATCTCGAACGGTCGGCTCATTCTGGGCGTGGGGCTCTCGCACAAGGTCGTGGTCGAGGGCCTCTGGGGCTACAGCTACGACGCGCCCGCCACGTACATGCGCGAGTACCTCGACGCGCTCGTGCCGATGCTGCGCGGCGAGACCGTGAGCGTGAAGGGCGAGCACGTGAGCGCGACGACGATCGGGCCGGTCGGCCCCGCGGTCAGCGCTGCGCCGCGGCTGCTCGTCGCAGCCCTCGGGCCGAAGATGCTGGCGCTCGCCGGCGCGGTCACCGACGGCACGGCGACGTGGATGACCGGCGTCGCGACACTGCGTGACTACGTCGTGCCGACGATCCGCAAGGCTGCTGCCGACGCGGGCCGCCCCGACCCGACGATCGTCGCGACGCTGCCCGTGTGCTGCACCGATGACGTGGCGGGCGCGTCCGAGCGCATCGACAAGGCCCTCGCGATCTACCCGACACTGCCGAGCTACAAGGCGATGCTCGACAGGGAAGGCGCGGCCGCGCCGTCCGACGTGGCGCTCGTCGGCACGAAGGACCGCATCATCGAGGGTCTCGGCGAGCTGGCCGACGCTGGCGTCACCCAGGCCGTCGCGGCGATCATGGGCTCGGCCGCCGAGCAGGAGGCGACGCTCGCGGCGATCCGCGAGTACCCGACGTCCTGAGCCTCAGCGTGCGATCTTCGTGTGCTTGAACTCGTTGACGCGCGGGTTCTCGGTCAGCTGCGAGACGATCCACTCAATCGTCGCGATGGCGTCGTCACCCGACGCCGGGCGGTCCATCAGCCGGACGAAGACGGCGTCGCCGCCGGCGACGAACGTCGGCACGCCGAAGTGCGCGTGCTCGTCGGTGAGCCTGCGCCACGACTCGGCGAGCTCCTTGCGGGGTCCGCCGCCGTCGACGACCTCGAACACCGACGCGGTGTCGAGACCGATCCCGTTCAGCACGTCGGCGACCTCGTCGCGCGACTTCAGCTTCACGCCGTGATCGAAGCGAGCCCGAAAGAGGGCGAGGTGCGCGTCCAGGTAGCGGTCGGGCCAGCCGTCGCGGATCGCGATGGAGGACTCGAGCGCGACCAGATCGGCCACCTTGTCGGGGTCATCCCAGACGTCTGGCGCCCCCTCGTCTTTGTGCACCTGTCGAAGTGCCCACGGCGTGAACGTCACGTCCCAGGTGGCTCCGCCCTGCAGGCCGGCGACCAGGTGCTCGTGGGCGATGTGCGCGAACGGGCAGAGGTAGTCGTACGACACCTCAAAGGCTGGGAGCTGTGACATCGATGCATCCTTTCGTCGTGCTCCAAGCGTAGGGAGGCGGCCGGTCGGCGCGGCACCCCGCGTGGTCAGGGCACGATGACCGCGAGCGCCGCGCCGGCGGTCGCTCCCGCCGCGGCTCCAGCGAGCACGTCAGCGACTCGATGGTGCCCGACTACGACCCGGGCCCAGCCGACCAGCGACGCGACGAGGATCGCGAGGATGCGCCCGTGCCTCGTTCGCGGGAGCACCACTGCCGAGACGAAGGCTGCCAGCGTGTGGCCCGACGGGAAGCCCGACGACGACGGCGTCCTCGCCATCGTCGCGGCCGTGGCCGCATCACGCCGCGGCACGGCGAAGTAGTGCTTCAGCAGCCTTGTGAGGACGAGCGACGTGATGCCCGCCGCGCTCAGTCGCCGTAGAACCGCGACGACGGACGCTCGACCGTAGAGCACCTGGACGACGCTGACCGCGACCCAGAGCGCCCCGAAGTCGCTTGCGATCGACACGGCATCGGCAACCTGGTGCACACGGCGCTGCGGCTCCGTCGGCTGCGAGTCGGACCCAGTCGTCGTCACTACGAGACGCTCGACGGCGCTGACTTGCGCAGCGCGATGGGCGCCGCTTCGCAGCGGTCGGTGAACGCGCAGTAGTTGCAGAGCGGACCCGGCGACGGGCGGAACTTTCCGGACGCGTGCGCACGCGAGATCGCGTGCCACACCTCGACGGTACGCCGCTCCTGCCTGCTCACCTCGGACGCGCCGATCGTGCGCTCGATCACCACGGGCGCGGCGAGGTACATGAGGCGCACCATGACGGGGCGCACGCCGAGCGCCCGCTCGCACAGCAGCGCGTAGGTCTCGACTGCGGCGAGCCGGGCACGCTCGCGCCCCGGCGCCGGGGCGCGGCCGGTCTTGTAGTCCACGACGACGAGGCCCCCCGCGTCGTTGCGGTCGAGCCGATCGATGATGCCCCGCAGGTGCACCGCACCGCCGTCTCGGGCGCTCGTGAGCGTCGTGTCGACGCGGAGCTCGACGCCGACGGCGTCCACCTTGGTCGGGTCCTCGAGGTCGAAGTACCGGCGCACGAGTGCCGCTGACTCCTCGAGGAACGAGGCACGCTTGGCGCCCTCGAGCCCCACGGCCTCGAACCCCGCGGTGCCGTCGGGCGCTGCGACCGCGGCGTCGAGCGCTCGGAGCGCCACGTCCATGGTCCGTTGGGCGGGCTCGACGGAGAACAGCCCCTCGAGGGCCGAGTGCACGAGCGTCCCCTTGAGCGTCCAGATGGTCGGCGGCTGCTCCAGGCGATCGATTGACTGGTACTGGAAGAGCCGGGGGCAGTCGGTGAAGGTCCCCACCTTGGACGGGGAGATCGACGAGGGGAGCGGTGCGAGCGTCACCAGTTGAGCGTAGGTCCGTGGTGTGACCTGGTCTCCACTAGAACGGTCATGTGACGAAGCGGCGCGCGCAGACGCCCGCAGCCCCGCCGCCGGTCCGAGTCGAGCGTCGCGATCAGTGGTCGGGCGTGCGTGCCGGCGACCGCGTTGACGTGCTCGATGAGCAGGAGCGCCGGTCCACCTGGGCCTTCGTCGCGCACGTGACCAACCTCGACTCGGGCGACTCGTGGGTGGAGGTCGTCGGGGGGCGCGCCGGTGACCCGAGGCGACGGTCGTTTCGCCCTGAGCAGCTCTACGCGTACCGATCGATCCGCGGCGGGGTGCCGACCACGCCCCCGCTGTGCGACGCGCCGCTGCTCGACCTCTCGAGGTGATCGACGCGAGTCGCCGGCGTGCGCCGCACGAGAGCGGGTGACGGGAATCGAACCCGCATTACCAGCTTGGAAGGCTGGGACTCTGCCATTGAGCTACACCCGCGCGCCGACAAGTCTACGACCCCGTAGTTTTGGTTCGTGACGACGCAGACGCTCTACGAGCGCGTCGGCGGCGGACCGTTCTTCATCGCACTCGTCGAGCGCTTCTATGCAGGGGTCGCGGCCGATCCGCTGCTTCGCCCGATGTACCCCGAGGATCTCACTGACGCGCGCGAGCACCTCGCGATGTTCCTGGCCCAGTACTGGGGAGGACCGCGCACCTACAGCGACACGCGCGGGCACCCGCGGCTTCGGATGCGCCACGCGCCATTCGTCGTCGACGATGCCGCGCGCGACGCGTGGCTCGGCCACATGGCGGTCGCTCTCGATGCGGCCGGGCTCGACCAGGACGTCCGAGACGAGCTGGACGGCTACTTCGAGATGGCAGCGAGCCAGCTTCGCAACACCTAGTCGTCGCGCTGGAGCCAGGGGAGCGAGGCGCCTCGCGCGTGCCAGTGGTAGACGACGCACGTGCCCGCACACAGATCGTGCAGGGCCCGACGGTCGGCTCGCAGCTCGATGCCGATGAGCGCGACGAACCAGAACGCGATGCTGGCCGGCAGGACGAGCGTCCGGACGATCGCGGCGCGCCTCGAGATGCTCTTGCCCTCCGTCGTGGTCACCCTCGCACCCACGATCGCCATGCCGATGGTCCGGCCTGAGAGCGACCACTGCGACGAGAAGTAGAAGAAGCCCCAGACCACGATCGCGACGATCCCGACCGGACGGTGGCTGAGGATCGTGTACGAGCTGCCCCAGAAGAGACGCACGGCCGCCTGGATCCCGAGCGCGAGGAGCAAGAACAGTCCCCAGCCCGCACCGACGTCCATCGCGAGCGCCATGAGGCGCGTGACGGCTCCCGCGTACTGGCCCTCGCGGCCCTGAGCACCGCGCTTGGGCGCGGCAGTGACCAGGCTGGGCGGCCCGAGGGGGCGGCCAGCCACGCGACGCTCGCGAAAGGTCAGGTGATCGAGCAGCTCGTCGAGCGAGACGACCTGGCGGCGCAGCAGTCCGAGGAACTCGCCGAGCATCCCGCTCGTCGACTGGGCGATGATCGGGCCGAGGTCGGCACGCCGCACGAGCTCGTCGAGGTCGATGCGGTCCGCGATCGCGTCGATGTCGAGCCTGGCTGCGATCGCGTTGACGTCGATCCGGTCGGCGATGGCGTTCACGTCCAGTCGCTCGAGCACCCGGTCCACGTCGACGCGGTCCATGAGCCCGTTCGGGTCCACCCGCTCGACGGCCGCATTGACGTCGATGCGCCGCACGACGTCGTCGACGTCGATGCGACGGACGATCTCGTTGACGTCGAGCACCTCGACGATGCGCTTCACCACCTGCTCGGCGATCGCCTGGGGGAGACGCTCGAGCGGGCTCTGCCGGCGGGGGCTCACGTGGTGCGCGCGGCGGTCAGCACCGCGCCATCATGGCACCGGACCTGCGGGTCGATCGCTGGCGCATCACCCGACCTCGTGGGAGCGCACGGCTTGATCGCGCACGAGGCCGGTACCCTTCGGGCGTGACCACCTACCGATGCTCGTCGTGCGGCAACCGCACGAGGTTCGACGTCGAGTCGACGACCAGATCAAAGGCGTTCCACCACTACTCCCTGGGCGGCGAGGTGCGCGTCGAGGACGAGACCGTCCTCGAGCGCCGCGTGGCGTCGGTCACGTGCCGGTGGTGCGGCAGCGGCGCGAGCGTCGAGGCAATCGAGCAGGTCGCCGACGAGACCTCGCCGCGGTGACCCGACGCCTCAGCAAGGAAGAGGCGGCCGCGGCGCTCGGGCGCGCCGTGCCGATCGCGTCGGAGCGCCGGGTCCGACAACCGCGATCGGTGCTGCAAGGGCTCGATCCGCTCGGTGCGGTGATCGAGGCCCGGTTGGTCGGTGCGAGCCTCGTCGTCTTCCTCTCGACGACGTGCGACGGCTGCCGGGACCTCGCTGGCCTTGTGCGCGAGGGCGTCGAAGGATTCGACGTGCTCGGTGTGCTGCGAGTCCCGACGGACGGCCTCCCTGACGACGGGATCTCGAGCTTCGTCGGCACCAAGGGCCGATGGATCCTCGGGGACGACGCGTTCGAGGCCTTCGAGGTGCGCGCGGCGCCCTTCTTCTGCATCCTCGACGCGACGGGCAGCCTCGGCGTCGAGGGCGTGGCACTGGCGGCATCCCACGTCGCGGATCACTGCGCACGAGTGCTCGCCGGTCCGACGCCGCCCGGCGTGCTCCGACCTGTCGCCGAGGACGGGTGATGTCACAGGCCCGCCCCAACCTGAGGGCGTGGACGCGAGGCGAGGGGAGTCGGGCATGTCGGAGCAGACGCCAGTGGACAGTGAGGCAACCGTCACGATCGACTGCGACCGCTGCGTCCTGCAGCACACGTCGGCGTGCAAGGGCTGCCTCGTCAGCTTCGTGCTCGACCGTGATCCGGGCGACGCGGTCATCATCGACGCCGACGAGGCCCGGGCGCTGCGCGTCCTGCATCGCGCGGGGCTGCTGCCGCCGTCGCGATTCGAGGCGAACGCCTCGTAGCCCCTGGCGCCACCGTGGGCCGGGGTCCTCGACGTGATCCGCACCCTGCTCGTCACCAATGACTTCCCACCAAAGCTGGGCGGGATCCAGAGCTACCTCGCCGAGCTGTGGCTGCGGCTCGACCCGTCGTCGACGGGCGTGCTCACCGCAAGCTCGGACGAGGGCGCCGCCGCCTATGACGAAGCCCAGCTCGCTCGTGGCCTTCGGATCGACCGCGTCGGCGCCAGGACCCTCTACCTGCCCACGCGCCGCGCGGGCGAGGCCGTCGACGAGGCGATCGAGCGATTCGCTCCCGACCTCGTGCTGTACGACCCCTGGGTGCCCCTCGCCGCGCTCGGCCGGCGCCGCGGCGTGCCCTACGGGCTCGTGCTCCACGGCGCGGAGGTGACGATCCCCGCGAGGCTGCCCGGGCTCGGCGCGTGGTCCAGGGGCGTGCTCGCCCGTGCCTCGGTGGTCGTGAGCGCAGGGTCGTACCCCGAGGCCGAGGCCCGCCGGCTCGCGGGCTCGATGATGCCGCCGGTCGTCAGGGTGCCGCCTGGCGTCGACACGCGGCGCTTCGCGCCGCTCGACGCCGGTGCGCGCGCCTCGGCGCGCGCTCGGCTCCTGCTCCCGAGCGCGGGCCCGCTCGTCGTCTCGGTCGGCAGGCTCGTGCCGCGAAAGGGCATCGACGTGCTCATCGGCGCGTCGGCGATCTGCGCGGCGAGGGATCCCTCGCTCACGCTCGCGATCGCTGGAGCAGGGAGGGACCTACATCGCCTCCAGCGACGCGCCCGATCCGCGAGCGTGCGCTTGCACTTCCTCGGGCGAGTCTCGGAGGCTGACAAGGCGGACCTGCTGGGTGCCGCGGACGTCTTCGCCCAGCCGTGCCGATCGAGGTGGGGCGGACTCGAGCAGGAGGGCTTCGGCATCGTCTTCCTCGAGGCGGCCGCCTGCGGCGTGCCCCAGGTCGCGGGCCGCTCGGGCGGCTCCTACGAGGCTGTCGAGGCAGGCGTGACCGGGCTGGTCGTCGACGACCCGCGCGACCCGGTCGCCGTCGCGTCCGCCCTGGACACGCTGCTCGGCGATCCAGCGGCCCGCGAGCAGATGGGACAGGCGGCGCGCCGTCGAGCCGAGGCCGACTTCGACTACGACTCGCTCGCCCGCGGCCTGTCGGTCGGCCTCGAGGCCGCGGTGGGCGGCCTGCGTGCCCCCACGTCGTAGGCTCCTTCGCCGTGGGAGAACGTGCATGACGGAGCGCGCCGTCGAGTCGATNNAGCGTGGTCGTCACCGAGCGGGACAAGAACGGCCGCCCGCTGGTCGCCACCTTCCGCGCGGCTGCGTTCGGTCGCTCCTCCACCTACACCCTGCGCTACGACTACCAAGAGGCGCCGACCGTGCTCTCCTGGGTGATGGTCGAGGGCGACCTCACGTCGAAGCTCGACGGCTCCTACCGCTTCGAGCCTGCCGACGGCGGGACGCTCGTCACCTACCAGCTGGAGGTCGAGCTGCGGGTCCCGATCCCGGGATTCGTGAAGCAGCGTGCGGCACAACGGATCCAGGGCACCGCCCTGCGCGAGCTGAAGGCCCGGGCCGAGTCCCTCTCGTGACCACGGCGTCCGTCGGCGTGGACGTCGGCGGGACCAAGATCCTCGCGGTCCTGCTCGACGGCGTCGGCCGCGTCGTCGCCGAGGCGCGCCAGTCGACCCCGACGGGAGCCGACGCCCCGGGGGTCGTCGTCGCCGACGCCGTCGCGCTCGCGCTCGCGGACCTCGCGGTGACCGCGGGCCTCGAGCTCGCGGGCCTGCCGCTCGGCGTCGGCGTGCCCGGGATGCTGTCGCTCGACGGGACGCTCGTGT
>PLCI01000177.1 GCA_003135595.1 Acidimicrobiaceae bacterium
TCGGCGGCAAGTCGCCGAACGTGATCCTCGACGACGCGCCGCTCGAGGAGCGCCGGAGTCGCGCGGTCGAGCTCCGCCGAGGGCTCGGTCCGCTCGACGCCTCGGGGCTGCCGGCCGGCCTCGTCGCCTCGGACCCGCTCGACGACGCGGTGGTTGCCGACGTCGTGTCGTCGGCGTCGCCCCGTGTCCGGTCTGCCGACGAGCTGCACGAGCTGCTTGACGACCTCGTGCTCGTGCGTCGCGTGGACGAGTGGGAGCGCTTCGCGCGCGAGCTCAGGCTCGACGGACGGCTCAAAGAGCTGGACGGCACCTGGGTCGCGACGGAGCGACTGGCCGCCGCAGCGGCGATCTCGATGGACGACGAGGCGGCGGCCGACTGCGTGCGCGGCCACCTGCAGCACGCTGGTCCCGTCAGCCTCGAACAGCTCGTAGCCGACGACGTGGTCGGCCAAGGACCGCTGCGCGGGGTGCCCCTCTCGGTCATGCGGGCCCGCACCGCGATGGCTGCGCTCGAGGCGCAGGGCTACGCGATCGCGCTGCCCGACGGGCGCTGGTGCGCGCGGCACCTCCTCGTTCGCTGCCACCAGCTCGCCAAGCAGCGCCGCCGCGCCCGGGTCGAGCCGGTCGGGCTCGCCGACTACGTGGACTTCCTCTGCGAGTGGCAGCGCGTCGAGCCCGGCTCGCAGTTCGAGGGCCGAGCCGGCGTCCTGGCGGCGATCGAGCAGCTTCAGGGCGTCGAGCTGCCGGCGGGTGACTGGGAGGCCCACGTGCTCCCCGCGCGCGTCGCGCACTACGACCCTATGTGGCTCGACGAGCTCTGCCTCGCTGGTGAGGTCGCCTGGGTCCGGCTCACGCCGAGGCCGGTGGACGACGCGGCCCGCCGTGGCGCGTCCACGCCGTCCGCGGCGACGCCGCTCTCATTGGTGCGGCGCGAGGACCTGGCGTGGCTGCTCCGCGCCGTGCGCCTGGGCGAGACGCCGACGCGGCCGCCGCACGGCGCGTCGAGCGACCTGCTCGACGCGCTGGAGCGACGAGGCGCGCAGTTCCGATCCGAGCTCGCGTCCTCCTCGGGGCGGCTGCCCGTCGAGGTGGACGAGGGCCTGTGGGACCTCGTCGCGCGCGGCATCGCGACGGCCGACGCGTTCAGCGCGGTGCGCTCGCTGCTCGACGCTCGCTCGCGGTTCCGCCTGCGACAGCGGCGCATGCCGACTGCCCGTCTCGCGCGCGCCCCGCGCCGTGCGGTCGCGGGCACCGGTGTCGGCGAGGGTCGCTGGAGCATCCTGGATGCACCTCCCGACGCGCCCGAGGGCATCGAGCTCGAGGAGCTCGCCGAGCGCGTCGCGGTCCAGCTCCTCGTGCGCTGGGGCGTCGTCGCCTACGAGCTCACGAGCCGAGAGAGCTGCAGGATCCCGTGGCGCCACGTCGTGTGGGCGCTGCGCCGACTGGAGGCTCGCGGCGAGGTCGTCGGCGGGCGGTTCGTCGCGGGCCTCTCGGGCGAGCAGTACGCGACGGTCGAGGCGGCGGGCATGCTCTCTGGTCGTCGCGAGGGGCGCAGCGGGCGCACGGTCACGCTCGCGGGCTCGGACCCGATCAACCTCACCGGGACCGTGCTCCCGGGTCCGCGCGTGCCTGCCGTGCGCCATCGACGCGTGACCGTCGAGGCCGGCGACGTGGTCGACGCCGCGGGCTGACGCCACGACACCCTCGATCCCGCGCTCGGACGGCGCCTCCCAGCCAGTGGCGCTCGTGGGCTGCGCGCGAGGCTGACCGCGCCGCGCGCCACGGCGCTCAGCTCGACGGGCTGTCGTGCTCGAGTGCGGCGAGTCGGCGCTCGAGTGCGTCGAGCGACCTCGAGAGGTCCGCGATCGCGCGGTCGACCGTCGAGAGGCGGTCCGCGAGCGCGGCGTCGATCTTGTCGGTCAGCAGCTCGTCGACGTGCTCTTCGATCTGGTCGCGCAGGCGCGTGTCGAGCGACTCGATCATGGGCGCGGTCAGCTGGCGGACGATGCCCTTCAGGTCGAAGCCCTCGTCTCGGCCCTTGCCCGACGGGCCCTCGCCGCTCGAGGCGCGCGAGCCGTCTGGGTCATCGGACGCGGTGCCAGGCGCCGACGCGGTGCTCGACGTCTCGGTGGTCTCGCCGTCACCCACGATTCGAACCTAGGGGCCCAGGGCGTGGCACGGGTCAGCCCGGCGGCGCCTGGCCGGGCGGGCAGTAGCGGCGCGGCGGCATCTGGATCGTGTTGAAGTCGCCGTTCCACGGCGCCTCGGTGAGGATCAGCCGCTCGTTGGTGACCTCGACGCAGGTCGGCGTGAACCCCGAGTTGTACATGACGAAGCCTCGGATGTTCGGGCCGAAGGCGGTCCGCGTGGGAGCGACCAGCTGCCTTGACCCGGGTGTCTTGGAGAACGACCCCGCGATGAACGCGGGCAGCGCCAGGTTGGAGAGCTGGTAGGTCATGAACTCGTACTGGTTGGCGTAGAAGCCGGCCTTGAGCGACGTGTCGACCGACGCGATGCCGTTGCGCCAGCCCTGGAGGATCGCGGCGTAGTCCGCGACCGATCTCGCGAGTGCCGACGGCGGCGAGGTCGGGCCCCAGAGCCCCGAGTGGTTGTCGGGGTAGCCCTCGGGGTCGAAGAGCACCCAGTCGGGCTTGATCGCGAGGCCGTCGGCGCGGTAGGCGTCGATCTGGGTCGCGACCCACGTCCCGGCCGCGAAGCCGTGCTGGTAGAAGGTGGCCCTCGTGATCGGCTTCTTCTCGGGTGCGCAGCCCGACGGCACGGTCCCCGGCCCACTCACGGTCCAGAGGCTGAGCCACGTCACGCGCAGGTGGCTCGCCTGGATCGTCTGGCCGACGTACTCGTCGGGCCCGGGCGCGGACGCCGGCTGCGGGTAGTCCGTCCACGGTGCGCAGCGCGTGCCGAGCCCGCCCGTGACGCCGAGGATGGGCCAGTCGTCCTTCAGCGCCTGTGCCCACTTCGTGGAGGGCACCGAGTACACGCCGGTGCCTTCGGGGGCGGGCCGCGCAACGCCGGCGGCGAACAGCCAGAGCGCGCCGCCCTCGAACGTGGCCGCCGGCGTGCCCGCGGCTGTCCGCGTCTGGCCCTGCCCGGTGCTCGTGACGTCTGTCGCGGTGAAGGGCCCGGCCACAGTGGTCGACTGCCACTCGAACACGTCGCCCCACGCCGCGGCGACGCCCGCGACGGCGAGGCGGGACCCAGCGACCGCGACGCTGGGCGTGCCGACGATGGGCGGCGAGCCCGCCGTCGTCGCGGTCATGTCCGTGGTCGCCCAGCTCGTCGTGCGGCCCGAGTCCGCGCCCACGTACTCGGTGAGGTCGCCCGTGCGGCCCGCGGCGAACAGGATCGGCTGGCCGTCGTAGACCGCGGCGGCGAGTCCCGCGGTCACCGTCGGCGTGTGGGTCNNCGCCGCCACGCGGACCTGGCCGGTCGCCGGGTCGTAGAACGCGGCCGGGTCCGAGGCGACGCGCGGGCCCGCGCTGATCGCGGTGAGGTCGTAGGCGTTCCAGGTGTGACCGCCCCTGCCGTCGGAGGCGAACTCGATGAGGTCGCCGTTCGCGTTGCGCACGAAGACCGACGTGACCGCCGCCTGCACGACGACTGCGGGCGAGCCCGTCGCGCGCGGTCCGGCCGCGTCCGTGAGGTCGGACCTCGTCCACGAGCTGAGCGACGTCGACGGCGCGCTCGTGCCGAACGGAAGCCGGCGATAGGGGTTCAAGGTGAGCTGCAGCAGATGGCCCGACGTCGTCACGCAGAACACCTCGTCGAGGCCCTGGGCGCTCACGGCCACGACGGGCTGGCCGACGAGCGGCGCGAAGCCGAGGAGCGCGGTGAGGTCGACGGAGGCGAACTGCCCGACCGCCGAGCCGTCGAGCCACATCAGCTCGCCGTGCACGTTCTTGTAGGCGACCTCGGTGCCGCCGTTGCCGTCGGGGGCCGCCCGCGGGCTCCCGCCAGCGGCGAGCTGGGGGTTGGCCCCCGAGACAAGGCGAGCGACCCACGGCTGCTGTATGCGGTTCGTCGACGCGTACTGCACCATGGCGAGTCCCCGCGCCAGCACCGCGCCCGCTGCGACGTGCCCCACCCCCGCGGCACTCGTCGCGCTGGCGGCCACGAGCACGGCAGCGGCGCACGCCACCGCCGCGATGGGCGTCCGTCGTCCTGGTCCAGTCACTGCATGGTCCCTTGTGGGGGCGTCTGGTGCCCGCAGAACCGCTCCGCATGACAACGCTAGGCCACTGCGGCATCGCGGCCGTGGCACGCGTGGCCGTTGACACAGTCAACTTGCGCACAACCCTCCAACTCCCGCACAACCCTTGGGGATCCCGAAAGGACCCCTGCTACCGTTTTCGGCGTCGGGGGGCAGCCGACCAGCTGGTTCGCAACGAAGGAGGATGGCGTGCCCCACGCAGCGGAGGACATCGCAACACCCGCGTCGCGCGGGGCGCCGACCGAGGGGCGCGCCTCGTCGTGACCGCTCGCGTCCGGGTCTGGAGCGTTCCCGCACTCGTGCTCGCCACGGTCCTCTGGGCCGCGCCGGCTCAGGCGCGCTCGCCCCGCATGCCCGCGCCACCACCGCAGTCGCCCACGGCGTCGCTCGCGCTGCCCAAGGTCGCCGTGGTCACCGGGCACCTCCTCGACATCGCTGCGTCGTCCAAGCCGGTCAGCGCGTGGGCGTCGACCGACCTCAGCGCGATCGAGTCCGCCGCCTCAGTGATGGGCGCGGTGTCGACGGCTGTGACCGGCACGGGCGTCGTGCTGGTCGCGGGGCGCACGACCGCGGACCACGTCGTGCTCTTCAGCTCCTCGGCGAGCGGGCGGACCTGGACGGCGGGTGACCTCACTGTGCGCGCAAGGGCACCGCTCGCCGCCGGCAGCCCGTCGGTCGTCGTCAGCGCCGGCGTGGTCCGGGTGTTCTACCGGACCGCCGCGGGCGACCTCGAAGAGGTGGAGAACGACCGCAAGAACGCCGACCCGTGGTTCGCCTCGAGCCTCACCGCGCTCACGGCGTCGACGGACGGGGCGCTGCTCACGAGCGACCCGTCGGCGGTCGCGCCAGCGGGCTACCCGATCGCGGTCTACGCGAGGGCCACGACCGGCGACCTCGTATCGTTCACGCTCACCTCGACGCGCGCGCACCCCTGGTACTACGTCGACATCACGGCCCTGTCGCACGGACCACAGCTCACGGGCACGCCGACCGCGGTGCCCGCGCCCGACGGCTTCGGGCTCACCGCGGTCTACGCGCGCACCACCACGGGCCACCTCGTCGAGTTCACCGACGACGACGTCGGCTACCACCTGTGGTCGGTGCGCGACGTGTCCGTCGCGCTCGGCCTGCCCACCGTCAGCGCCTCGCCGACCTCGCTCGCGGGCATGCCGACCGAGGTCGCGTCCGTGACCGCGACGGGCCACGTCGTGGTGGCCTCGATCCCCTCGGTCTCGCTCGTCGGCGCGACCTACGCGGACGTCTCCGCGCTCGTGCGCCAGCGGGTCGCGCCGGGCCGCACCGTGTCGATCGCGCCGAGCAAGGCGGGCTACGTCGTGGCCGGCGTGACCGCGGCGTCCCACGTCGTCGTCTTCAGCGTTCCCTCGCCGAGCACGACGCCGCAAAGCGCCGCGTCCGTGACCGCCGCGTCGGCGCCGCCCGCGCCGAGCGTGGCCGACGTCACGATGCAGCCGCTCACCGAGCAGTTCGCGCGCTCGGACCCGACCGCCGTCGACGTGCACGGCGTCGTGCACGTGTACGTGTCCTCTGGCGGCTTCCTCGGGCTCATCGCGCGGATCGTGCTCGCCGCGGCGTCCCAGGACCAGTTCCACGCGAGGGTCGAGGACACGCCCGCGGGGTCTGACTGCAACCCGTTCACGGCGTCGTTCGGGCGGGGGTCGACGTCGGGGTGCGCGACCGGCACGGCCGCCGAGCAGTGGTGCAGCGACTTCGCCCAGTACGTGTGGCAGTCCGCGGGCGTCCAGACGAACGGCATCACGGCTGGGGCCGCGTCGTTCATCGTCTGGGGAGCGGCGCACCATCGCGTCCAGCTCGGCACCCGCTTCACCCCGCAGCCAGGCGACGCGATCGTCTGGGGCACGCGCTCGCCGCTCTACGGGACCCATGTCGCGCTCATCGTCGGGGTCGAGGGTCCCTACATCGACGTGGTCGCCGGCGACTCCTGGGGTGGCCTCCCCGGCTACGGCATCGGCGTGTGGCGCACCGGACCGTTCCGCGGCTCGCCCTCGTCGGTCAACGGCTATCCCGTGCTCGGCGTCGTCACGCCCTGAGGCAACCGCCGGGTCGGTGCGTGGCGACGGCAGACACGCGCGCTCGGTTGCGGCCTGTTGATCCGATCGTTACCGTGGCTTCGTGGTATGCCCTACGAGCCCAGTCCTGAGATGGGCTGCGGAGGTGGCAACCCAGATCCCGCCAGTGCCCGCGACCGGGGGGCGTGTCACGGTCGACCGCGACCCCGGCGCAGGCGTCTCGCTCGACCTCGTGTTCGCCTGTGCCCGGCACACGACGTGAGCACGAACCTCATCGCTGCGTCACTGCTTCAGAACGGCGAGGCGCTCAGCGCGCCGGCGCCGTGCTCGAGGAGCATCGGCGAGGTGGTTCGTGCCGCGCTGTGCGCTGACATCGCGCGGCTCGTGGCACACGACGCGGCGGCCCGCCTCGGCGAGGACGTTGAGGGGGTCCACCAGGCCCGAGTCGCCACGCGCCGACTCCGATCGAATCTCGGTACGTTCGCGCCGGTCCTCCGAGCCGGCCCGACGGCTGCGCTCCACAAGGACCTCCGATGGCTTGGCCGGGCACTCGGCACCGTCCGCGACCTCGACGTGATGCGCGACCGCATCACGAAGGACGTGCGGGCCCTCGACCCGCTGGCGCGCGGGGACGGCCTGGCCCTGATCGAGACGATCGACGCCGAGCGTGCGGTGGCAGTCGAGGCACTCGCCGGCGTGCTCGGTTCGAACCGCTATCGCTCCCTGCTTGCCTCGCTGGCAGTGACCGCGGTCTCGCCGCCCTTCCGGCGAAGCGCCGGACTCCCAGCCGAGGAGTTCCTCGGCGCCGCGATCCGCGATCGCTACGCCGCGCTCGACGCCGCGGTCGCGGCCCTGCCCGCAGTGGCCCAGGACGACGAGCTGCACGCGGTGCGGATCCTCGCCAAGCCGACCCGCTACGCAGCCGAGCTCGGCGCCGACGTGCTCGGCTCGCAGTGCGGCCGATTCGCGCGGCGAGTCACCGACCTCTGCGACGCGCTCGGCGACCTGAACGATGGGTCGAAGGCGAACCATTGGCTCGACCAGGTGACCATCGCACCGTGGCGCGCCTTCGCCGTCGGGCGAGTGCGCGCAGCGGAGATCGGCCGCATGGTCGAGGCGCGGGCCAGCTGGCCGCGCAGCTGGGCGAGACTCGGCGCTGCCGCGGCCGATATGGCGTGGACCGCCCTCGACAGCTCGACGCGAACGTAGGCCCGGCGTCGCGCCCGGACCTCGCTACGCTGCCCCGTGTCCCTCGATGAGCCCTCCAGCTCGGAGCTGACGTCGATCGACGAGCTGCGAGCAGAGAACGAGCGGCTCCGCCTCCAGCTCGCCGAGGCGCAGCGGGAGATCTACGGGTGGCGCGTCCACGTCCAGGAGATCGCGGAGAGCCGCGCGGTGATCGTCGCGCGGCTGATGGCCGAGGCATTCGCCAAGGTCGCCCCCGCGGGGACGTGGCGCCGCCGCTGGAGCGGCAAGCTCACCGAGGGGATCCTGTGGATTCGCCGCGGTGGCCGCCCGTTCCCTCCGTACGTCACGCGCCGCTACCGCCAGTACTACGCCCACACCCGCCCGAGCGACACCCAGCTGCGCTCGCGTGCCGCGGCCCTCGGCTACCTGGAGCGACACCCGGTCGTCTCGGTCGTGGTCGCCGCGACGGCGGGGGACCTGCACGCCACGCTCGGCTCGCTCGCCGCCCAGGTCTACGACCGAGTCGAGGTGCTCGCCGCGGCCCCTCGGACCGTGGCGCTCGACGGGTCGGCGATCGTGGTCGTGAGCGACGGGCCGCTCGAGGCCCAGGTGAACGCCGCGGTCGCCGCAGCGAGCGGGGAGTACGTGGTGGTGCTCTGCGCGGGCGACCTGCTCGCCCCCCACGCGCTCTACGACCTCGTGGTCTGCATCGGCGAGGGCAACGACGCCGCCTACGGCGACGAGGACCGCTTCGACCTGGCCCACGAGCACGTCGACGGGCACCTGAAGCCCGCGGTGTTCGGCCGCGAGACGCTCTATTCCTACGACGTGGTCGGCGCGCCCCTGCTCGTCGAGCGCTCCCTGTTCGTCACCCTCGGCGGCTACGACGCGACGACGACGCCGGTCGCCGCCCACGACTTCGCCCTGCGGCTCACCGAGGCGACCGAGCGGATCGGCCACGTCGCCGAGGTGCTCCTCTCGCGACCCGCGGCGTCGGACCCCGACCCGATGGACGCGACCGCCGCGACGATCCCCGTCGTCACCGCCGCGCTCGCGCGCTCGGGGGCGACGGCCACGGTGTCCCCGGGCGAGGTGCTGCCGAGCGTGCGCTACACCGTCGCCCCGGCCAGCCCCGCGCCGTCGGTCGCGATCGTCATCCCGACGAGGGACCGGCTCGACCTGCTTCGCGTGTGCATCGAGTCCGTCGAGCGCCGCACCACCTATCCCAACTACTCGATCGTGATCTGCGACAACGACTCGGTCGAGCCGCAGACCCTGGCCTGGATGCAGGCGAGCGGCCACGCGATCGTTGCCTGCCCCGGGCCGTTCAACTACGCGGCGATCATGAACCGCGGCGTCGCCCACACGAGCGCGGACTTCGTCGTGACGCTCAACAACGACACGACGATCGCCACGCCCAGGTGGCTGGACCACCTCGTCGGGCTGTGCTCCATGCCCAAGGTCGCCTCCGTCGGGGTCAAGCTCGAGTACCCCGACGGGCGCCTCCAGCACGAGGGGGTGGGCATCATCCCGCTGCCGGTGCACCTGAGCCGCGACATGAACTACGCGACGGTCGACCGCTGGCTCGCCTCCACGCGCAACGCCGCGGCGGTCACCGGGGCGTGCCAGATCGTTCGCACCGAGGCCTGGAACGAGCTCGGCGGCCTCGACGAGCGGCTCGCCGTCGCGTTCAACGACGTCGACTTCGGGATGCGGCTCTGCCAGGCGGGGTGGCGCGTCGTCTACACCCCCGAGGTGCTGCTCGGGCAC
>PLCI01000139.1:0-8988 GCA_003135595.1 Acidimicrobiaceae bacterium
GACAAGGGGGGTCTTGGCATGCCACATACGATCTCGCGCGCTGCGCGAGCCATCGGCCTTGGAGCAGCGTCCTTCGGGCTCATCGGGGCCAGCCTGGCCCTGGCGCAGCCGAGCTCGGCGTCGCCTCGATCGACGCCCACGCTCGACCACTTCCTCTGCTACTCCGCGACGGGCAAGGGCTACCACGTGCCGAAGGGCGTGCAGCTCCTCAACGCGCTGCAGCCCACGCCCTTCTTCCCGACGATCGGGGCCGTGGCAGCGCACTGCAACCCGGCGAACAAGTCGGTGCCCGTCGCGCTGTTCAAGGCGTTGAATCCCAAGGCGCACCTGCTCTGCTGGGCCATCCAGTACCCCAACTTCCCGAACACCAACGTCCAGCTCACGAACCAGTTCGGCCAGGGCGTGATGACCGCGAAGCCGCCGACCAGGCTCTGCCTTCCCACGTGGAAGAGCCTGAGGGGCCCGCCGAAGGAGCCGACGAAGCAGCCCCCGCGGCTGGACCACTTCACGTGCTATCCGCTGACCGTGATCCCCGGCGCGTACGCGTTCAAGGCGCCGAGCTTCGTGAAGGTCGAGGACGAGTTCTCCTATCCGAAGTACGTCCAGGTGCGGATCGGCGTCGCCGACTCGCTGTGCGTGCCGACGATCAAGGTCGTCGCCGGTGTCGCGTACAAGCCGCAGTCCCCCACGGACAAGTCGCTCATGTGCTTCCCGGAGTTCACGACCCCGATCAAGAAGCTCGTCTATGACCTCAACCAGTTCGGCACCGGCAGGGTCTTCCCGACCCAGAAGTTCGAGCACCTGTGCCTGCCGACCACGGTCGTGGTCAAGACGGGGACTGCCTAGTCTCAGCAGGGACCAGCGCATTGCGCTGTTCGCAGGCATGACGCGGGCCGCCGGGACTGGGCGGCCCGCGTCATGCCTGGCAGTTCTCGCAGAAGTACGTCGCGCGCCCGCGCACCGTCAGCTTCTTGACCAGGCTGCGGCACCTCGGGCAGGCCTCGCCCTCGCGCCCGTAGACGTGGTGGAAGTTCTGGTAGTTGCCGGGCTTGCCGTCGGGGTCCACGAACTGCTCGTCCGACAGCGTGCTGCCGCCGTGCTTGATGGCCTCGGCGAGCACCTCGCCGATCGAGCGGTGCAGCCGTCGCACCTCGATTGTCGAGAGCGATCCCGCGGGCCGGTCAAACCGCAGCCCCGCGGTGTAGAGGATCTCGTCGGCGTAGATGTTGCCGATGCCGCAGATCACGTGCTGGTCGGTCAGGATCGCCTTGAGCGGCGTCATTCGGTCGCGCAGGATGGCGGCCAACCGGTCCCAGCCGACGACGTCCTCGACCGGGTCGATGCCGAGGTCCGCGAGCTCGGGGATCTTGGCGCGCAGCGCCACCCCGTCGCCGCCGACGGCGAGCTTGGCATAGGGGGACACGTCGATCTTCGTGCCCTCCGGGGGCGCGACCGAGACGAACAGCTCGCCGAACATCCTCGGGTCCACGTAGCGCAGCTCGCCGCCTGGGGAGAAGGTGATCACGACATGGGTGTGCTTGGGCTTCGGGTCCTTCGCGCTGCGCGCCCGCAGGAGCTGGCCCGACATCCCCAGGTGCACGACGAGGTGGTTTCCCGAGTCGAGCGCGAAGATCAGGTTCTTGCCGAGCCGCCCGAGCGACTTGACGGTGTGGCCCTCGAGCAGGGCTCGGAACTCCTTCACCGACTTGTGCCGCTTGGTCAGCTTGCCGTTGGTGACGGTGACCGACTTGACCTTCTTGCCCGTGAGCTCTCGCGAGAGCGCGGCGCGTATTGTCTCTACCTCGGGAAGCTCAGGCATCCCTGTCCTCCCATGCCGCACGTGCGGCCTCGAGTTCTGCGGCCTTCTTGGAGCTGCCCTCGCCGGTGCCCGCGACGCGATCGTCGATCGTGACCGAGGCGGTGAAGCGCTGCTCGTGGGAGGGGCCGCTCGACTGCACCTCATAGACCGGCGTGCCGAGGCTCGCCGCCTCCGCCCACTCCTGGAGGCGGCTCTTCACGTCCGAGGCGCCCGGGTCGGCGGCCTCGAACAGGAACCGCTCGTCGAGCGACGACAGGACCACGCGCCGCGCGGCGACGAGCCCGCCGTCGAGGTACACCGCGGCGACCACCGCCTCGTAGGCGTCGGCGAGCACCGAGTCCTTGGCCCGCCCGCCCGAGGCCTCCTCGCCCCGGCCGAGTCGCAGCGCCGCGTCGATGCCGAGGTCCCTCGACGCGGACGCGAGGGCGATCGACGACACGGTCGCCTGGCGGACCTGGGCCAGGCCCCCCTCGGGCATGTCGAGCTCGTGGTAGCTGCGCTCGGCGATGATCAGTCCGACCACGGCGTCTCCCAGGAACTCGAGCCGCTCGTTCGAGCGGACGTGGTGCTCGGCGGCGTAGCTCGAGTGCGTGAGCGCGATCGCCAGGGTCTCGTCGTCGGGCTTGAGGCCGAGCGCGGACGCCAGGCCCTCATGCGGCGCGGCTGGTGCCACGAGCAGGTCAGCTCGCCTTCAGCCGCACCTCGACGTAGTCGACGGCGTCGCGGACCGTCTTCAGGTCCTCGAGGTCCTCGTCGTCGATCCGAAAGCCGACCGTGCGCTCGCTCAGCTCCTCTTCGAGCGCCTCGACCAGCTCGATCAGGGCGAGCGAGTCCGCATCGAGGTCGTCCGAGAAGCTCGCATCCTCGGTCACCTTCGACGGCTCGATCTCGAGGATCTCTGCCAGTTGGTCCCGGATGAGCTCGAAGACGGCGGCACGATCCGGTACGGCCGCGGTGTTGTGGGTCTCGGCGGGCAACGCGCCTCCTTGTGTGTGCCGGTGAGCCTACTGAGCAGCCCGAGGCGGTGACGCGACTCACGAGGCNNCGACGCCGAGGAGGATCGCGCCGCCGTAGGTCTCCGGGTCGAGGTCCGCAGCGACCGGCAGGAGGTATTTGAGCAGCACGTCGCCCGCCGCACGCGTCTCGTCGTTGGTCCCGATCACGTCGGTGATCGTGGAGAACATGAACTTGAGCGCGCCCTCGAGCGTCTTCAGCGCCACGTTGCCCGTGAAGCCGTCGGTCACGACCACGTCCACCGGCGCGCCGATGAGGTCCCGGCCCTCGACGTTGCCGAAGAACGCGACCCCGCTCGAGGCGTCGGCGAGGCGCTCGTGGGTCTCCTTCACGAGCGGCGTGCCCTTCGACTTCTCCTCGCCGATCGACAGCAGCCCGACGAGCGGGCGCTCGACGCCGAACCGCGACGTCGCGTGCGCGCTCGCCATCTGGGCGAACTGGACGAGCATGTCGGCGGTGCACTCGGCATTCGCGCCCGCGTCGCACAGCAGCACGGGCGTCGAGCCGGGGCGCGGCAGCGGGGTCGCGATGCACGGTCGCGCGACGCCCTTCAGCCGGCCCATCCGAAGCAGCGAGGCCGCCATCGCCGCGCCCGTGTTGCCGGCCGACACCGTCGCGCACGCCAAGTGGTCGCGGACGAGCTCCGCGCAGCGGACGAGCGAGGAGTCCTTCTTGCGGCGCACGCTCTGGGCCGGGTCCTCGTCCATCGCGATCACCTCGGTGCACGCGACGAGCTCGAGGCCCATCGTGTCGCCGACGAGCTCGGGGGGCCCGACGAGGACCACCTGGATGCCGTACTCGTCGACCGCGTCGCGCGCCCCCGCGACGATCGCTGCGGGGGCCCGGTCCCCGCCCATCGCGTCGAGTGCGACGGGCAGCTGGGGCCCGTCGGTCAACTCAGTCGACCTCGACGGCGACGCGACCCTTGTACCACCCGCAGTTCGGGCAGACGATGTGGGGCAGCTTGGCCCGCGCGCAGTGCGGGCACGTGCTCCGCGCCGGGAGCTCGAGCCGCCAGTTCGAGGCACGGCGGCTGCGCGTCTTCGCCTTCGACGTCTTTCGCTTTGGGACGGCCATGGTTCCTCGTAGGTGCTCGACGCAGGGTGATCTCGCGCCGCTAGGCCTGGTCAGGCACGCGGAGCGCATCGAGTGTAGCCCACCGAGGATCGACCTCGGCCAGGCAGTCGCAGCTCGTCACGTTGCGGTCCGCCCCGCAGGTGGCGCACAGCCCTGCGCAGTCCACACGGCACAGGGGCGCGAGGGGCAGCTCGAGGACCACCGCGTCTCGGACCAAGTCGGTGAGGTCCACCTCCTCGTTCACGAGCGGGTAGGCGTCCTCGTCGTCGGGCCCCGCCTCGGGCCGGAACTGCTCGTCGACCTTGACCTCGAGGATCCCGGCCACGTCGACGGCGCAGCGCCGGCACGAGGCGCGCCACGGGACCCGCAGCGTGCCGTGGGCGTCGAGTCCCCCGAGGAACGAGGTGAGCACGAGGTCGAGCTCGACGGTCGCCAAAGGGACGACCTCGGAGGCCCCGGGCGCGGGCGCGGCGTAGGCGCCCACGGGGTCGAAGACCGCGTCGAAGCGCACCGAGGTCGAAGAGCCGGGGGCGCGCAGCAGCTTGGCGACGGGGACGACGAAGGGGTTCATGGCGGGGCTAGGCGTGGTCCTGGTCGAAGAAGGCGCCTTCGTCCTCGCCCGCGCCTCCCGCCTCGGGTGTGTCCGGCTCGATGCGCGGCCTCAGGCGGGCGCGTCCGGACTGGACGGTCTTGGCCAGCCGGTCGAGCACGATCTCCATCTGGGCGAGCCGCTGGTCGCAGAAGTCCTCGGCCTCGTGGAGGATCGCGCGGCCTCGCTCCTCGGCGTCGGCCACCACCCGCTCGGCGTGAGTCTTGGCCTGTCGGGAGATCTCGGTGCGCGAGACGAGGCGCGCCGCCTCTGCTCGCACCTCGTCGAGGATCGCGTCGGCCTCGCGTCGCCGCTGCTCGGTCATCGCGTCGAGGTCAGCCAGGATCCACCTCGCGCGCTTCAGCTCCTCTGGGAGGGACTCGAGCGCCTCGTCGAGCAGCGAGAGGACCTCGTCTCTCGAGATGAGCACCGACGACGACAGCGGCATCGTCTTGGCCGAGGCGATGACGTCGATGGCCCCGTTGATGAGCAGGGCGGCGTCGCGCGGCTCGTCCTCGCCCTCGGTGCGACCACCCTCGTCGCCGACCGAGCTCACTTCGTGCTCGCGAACTTCTCGCGGAGCCGCTTCTCGACGGGGGCGGGGACGAAGTGGCTCACNNCCGGAGAGCGACCGGTTCATCTGGGCCATCTGCAGCTCGCTCTCGAAGTCCGAGACCGCTCGCAGGCCCTTCACGATCGCGGTCGCCCCCACGTCGGCCGCCACGTTGACGAGCAAGGTCGAAACCGACACGATGCGGACCCGTTCGAGGTGCGCGAGGCTCTCCTGGATCATCTCGCGACGCTCCTCGAGGCTGAAGCACGCGTCGGACTTCTGCGGGTTGCGCAGCGCGGCGACGACGATCTCGTCGAAGACGTTGGCCGCGCGCTCGACGACCTCGAGGTGACCGTTGTGGAACGGGTCGAAGGACCCTGGGATGAGCGCGATGGTCACGACGTCACCGTCTCATCGTCGTGCTGCAGCATCGTCACGAGCGTACCGCCGTACCGGCGCAAAAGGGTTGCTTCCCATCCGGTCGGCACGACCAGCTCGCGATCCGACTCGACGACCACGATCGACGCGTCGAGGCCCGCGAGCAGCGCGTCGAGCTCGAATTCGCCGTAGGGCGGGTCGCACAGCACCGCGTCGACGCGCCCGCGGGGGCGGCCGGCAGGCAATCGCGCGCGCACGAACGAGGCGGCGCGGTCCGTCAGGCCGACGTCGGACAGGTTCTGCCTTGCCGCGGCGAGGCAGGCGTCGTCGTCGTCCACGAACGTGCAGGACGCGGCCCCGCGACTGAGGGCCTCGATCCCCATCGCGCCGCTGCCGCAGTACAGGTCCCAGACGGTGGCGCCCTCGAGCTGCACTCGTGACTGGAGCATCGAGAACACCGCCTCGCGGACGAGGTCGGTCGTCGGACGCACGTGCGCGGGGAGCTTCGCCTTCAGCCGCCGCCCACGCGCCTCGCCGGCGACGACGCGCACGGGACAGAGCGTAGTGAGCCCTCGGTCAGCTCTTGAACAGCCAGGCGGCGTCCTCTTCGTCGAGGAACACCGACAGCTCCTCGCGAAGCGCCTCGTGGCGCGAGAGTCCCGGGTCCTCGTCCAAGAGCCCCTCGGCGAAGCGCCTCGCGACCTCGAGGGTGTCGCGGTCCTTTGAGAGCCGCGCGAGCCGCAGGTCGCTGCGCCCCTGCTGGCGCGCGCCGAGGATCGTGCCCTCGCCGCGAAGCTCGAGGTCCAGCTCGGCGAGGACGAACCCGTCGGTGCTCGAGGCGATCGCCTCGAGGCGCCTCGCGCCCTCGGGCGTCGTCGGCTCACCGAGCAGGTAGCACCAGGACTCGAGCGAGCTGCGTCCGACGCGGCCGCGCAGCTGGTGCAGCTGGGCGATGCCGAAGCGGTGCGCGTCCTCGATGACCATCACGGTCGCGTCGGGCACGTCGACGCCGACCTCGATGACGGTCGTCGCCACGAGCACGTCGATCGCGCCCGAGCGAAAGCGGTCCATCACGGACTCCTTGTCGGCGCTCTTGAGCTGGCCGTGCAGCAGCCCGAGGCGCAGCCCGCTGAGCGGTCCGTCGCGCAGCCGCTCGAACTCGGAGACCGCCGACGCCGCCTCGACGCGGTCCGAGCCCTCGACGAGGGGGCACACGACGAANNCGACGCCCGGCGGCCACCTCGGCGCGCACGCGACCGAGCGCCTCTTCCTCGCCGAGCTCGCCACGCGCCCAGCGGGTGGTCACGGCGACCCGGCCGAGGGGCAGCTCGTCGAGCACCGTCATGTCGAGGTCGCCGAAGACGATCATCGCGGCGGTCCGCGGGATCGGCGTCGCGGTCATCACGAGCACGTCGGGGTCGTGCGGCTCGCCTGCCCCGCTCGCGCCCTTCTCGCGCAGCGCCGCGCGCTGCTCGACCCCGAAGCGGTGCTGCTCGTCGACCACGACCGCGCCGAGCTCGTGGAACCGGACGTCCTCGGTCAGCAGCGCGTGGGTCCCGACCACGAGGTCCGTCGAGCCTCGTGCGAGCCCCTCGATCGCAAGGCGCCGGTCCGCGCCCTTCACGCGGGAGGTGAGCAGGGCGACCGACACGGGCCTCTTCGCGCCAAGTCGCGTCGGGTCAACGACCTCGAGGCCCTCGAGCAGGGTCCGCACCGCGTAGGCGTGCTGCTCGGCGAGCACCTCGGTCGGGACCATGATGGCGCCCTGGCGCAGCCCGTCGACGGCTGCGAGGAGCGCGGCGACGGCGACGACGGTCTTGCCCGCCCCGACGTCGCCTTGGAGGAGCCGGTGCATCGGCAGCTCGGCGCCGAGGTCCGCGAGCAGCTCGGCGATCGCTCGACGCTGGGCGCCGGTCGGCTCGTAGCCGAGCCCTGCAAGGAACCGCGCGACGAGCGAGGCGCCCTCGCCGAGCAGCGCGCCCCTCGGGGTGAGGGCGTCAGCAGGGTCCGCGGGATGCGCGATGCCCCTCGCGTCGGCAGCCAGGGCCGCCTTGCGCGCGACGAGCGCGAGCTGGAGGCGGAACAGCTCGTCGAACACGAGCCGCGTCCTGGCCCGATCGCGCTCCTGCATCGAGGAGGGCGCGTGGATCCCGCGCATCGCATCAGTCCTCGACACCATGTCGAGGCGGCCCTCGAGCATGTCGTGGATCGGGTCCTCGAACTCGCCAGCCCGGCGCAGCGCCTCGGCGCACGCACGAGACAGCTCCCAGCTCGTGAGCCCCGCCTTGGGCGAGGCGGGGTAGACGGGGATCACGCGCATCGTCCGGGTCGCGGACCGCTCGTCGCCGTCGATTCCCACGATGACGTCGACGACCGGGTTCACCATGCGACGCTCGCCGCGGAACTCGTCGAGCTTGCCGAAGAAGAGCGCCTGCACGCCCGCGGGGAGCTGCTTGGCCCGCCAGGGCTGGTTGAAGAACGTGACGGTCATCGCGTGGGACTGGTCCTCGACGAGCGCCTCGACGAGCGCTCGGCCCTTGTGGGTTCGTCGCGAGCGCACCGAGCGGACCTCGGCGAGCACGACGGCCTCGTCGCCCACCGCGAGGTCCGAGAGGTCCGCCTGCCGCGAGCGATCGATGTAGCGGTGCGGGAAGGTGAACAGCAGGTCGAGCACCGTCGTGATCCCGACCGCCGCGAGCGAGCTCGCTCGTCGTGGCCCGACGGATGCCAGGCGGTCGACCGGGATCGCGTCGAGCTGGGAGAATCGCCGCTGCTGGGTCACTCGATGCCGAAGAGGTACGGGTACAGCGGCTGGCCGCCGTGGTGCACCTCGACCGACGCGCCGGGGCGCTCCTCGGCGAGCCACTGGGTGATCCGGCGCGTGTTGGCCGGCGTCGCGCCGTCGCCCTCGATCACGGTCACGAGCTCGTGGTCGTCGGTCACGACGAGGTCGAGCAGCGCGCAGGCGGCCACGGCCACCGACTCGGCGATCGACCGGACGCCCTCTTTGGTCAGCCCGATCCAGTCGCCCTCGCGCACCACGCCCACATCGGTCGTCGTGTCGCGCACCGCCTTGGTGACCTCGGCCGCGATCACGTGCTCGGCAGACGACGTCATCGCCGAGCCGTTGGCCGCACCCGGTGCGTCGGGGTCGTAGGCCAAGAGCGCCGCGAAGCCCTCCACGATGCTCGAGGTCGGGACCACGTGCACCGGGATCGCCGAGACTGCGGCGACCTGGATCGCGACCGGCACGATGTTCTTGTTGTTGGGGAGCAGCACCACCTCGTCGCTGCCCGTGGCGGCGACCGCGGCGAGCAGCTCCTCGGTGGAGGGATTCATCGACTGGCCGCCGGTGACGAGCTGGCGCACTCCCAAGGACCTGAAGATGCGCCCGATCCCGTCGCCCTGGACGACCGCGACGACCGAGGTCGCCGGTGCGGCCGCCGTCTCGGCGACGCCGGTGCCCTCGAAGGCGCCCTCGCGGACCCAGCGCTCCTCGATGACCTGCTCGGCGAGGTCGGTGACCCGGATCCCCCGCGGCCGTCCGACGTCGAGCGC
>PLCI01000139.1:9118-15938 GCA_003135595.1 Acidimicrobiaceae bacterium
GGCAGCGCGTCGCCGGCGACGACGTTGCACAGCGCGTCGAGCAAGAGGCACAGGCCGGCGCCGCCGGCGTCGACCACGCCTGCCTGGGCGAGGACCGGCAATTGCTCGGGTGTGTGCTCGAGCGCGGTGCGCGCGCTCGCCCGGGCCGATCGCACGAGCCCGGTGAGGTCCTCGGCGTCGTGCGCGCCGTCAGCCGCGGCGCGAGCGATCGTGAGGATCGTGCCCTCGACCGGCCGGACGACGGCCTGGCGCGCCATGCGGTCGGCGTGCGAGAGCGCGTCGGCGAGGGTCGAAGGAAGCACGACCTCGTGGTCTCGGAGCGTCTCGGCGATCCCCCGGAGCATTTGGGACAAGATGACCCCGGAGTTGCCCCGCGCCCCCATGAGCGAGCCGTGCGAGACGGCCCGGCAGACGTCGGCCATCGGGGAGGACTCAGGGACGCCCTCGAGCTCTTTCACGACGGCGGCGACCGTGAGGGACATGTTGGTCCCGGTGTCGCCGTCGGGGACGGGGTAGACGTTGAGGCGGTTGATGACCTCTCGATACGAGTCCAGGAGGTCGCCGAAGCACGCCACGACCGTGCGGACGTCGCCCGCCGAGAGAGAGGCGAGCTGCGCCATGTCGCGCAATGCTACAATTGCTCTCCGTTTGCACGAAGACCGCGAGGTGGTCTTCGCCCCGAGGAGGCTTCGATGGCATCGGTCTGCGATCTGTGCGGGAAGAAGCCGTCCTTCGGCATGAACCTCAGCCACTCGCACCGNNTACCACGCCGCCTGACGCCGCGTCAGTGCCGCCACCCGAGATCGGGTGCCGGCGCCCCGCCGTAGCGGACCTCTCCCACCAGGTCGGTCACCGTGCCGATCCGCGTCGGCGCCTCGAGGCTCGCTGACTCGAATGCCGCCGCGAGCGCGCCCGCGTCGCGGTGCGCGACCACGAGCTCGTAGTCCTCTCCCCCGCCGAGCCCCTCGTCGAGGCTCGCGCCGTCGCACAGCGGCACGTCGTCGAGGTCGATGCCGACGCCCGACGCGGCCGCCATCCTGCGCAGGTCGCGCGCGAGGCCGTCAGAGATGTCGAGCATCGCCGTCGCACCGGCCCGCGCGGCTGCGACACCGGCGTCGATCCTGGCGCGGGGCCTGCGGAACCATCGCAGCTCGGGGTCCTCCAGCCCCATGCCGGCGCGCCGACGTCGAAGGCCCATCGCCGCGCCACCGAGCGCGCCGGTCACCGAGAGCACGTCGCCGGGCCGTGCCCCGCTCCGGGGGATGGCGCCTTGCAGGGGCTCCTCGCCGAGCGCGCACGCCGTGACCGACGTGATCGCGGCCTTGGAGAGGTCGCCGCCGACGACCGTGCAGCCGACGGTCGCACAGGCCGCTGCGACGCCCTGCTCGATCGCGACGACGTCGACGTCGCCGGGCGCGCAGATCGACACGACGACCCCGAGGGGGCGTCCGCCCATCGCCGCGACGTCGCTCAGCGCGGCGATCGCCGTGCGATAGCCGAGATCGGCGATCGGGAACAGCGACGCGTCGAGGTGGACCCCCTCGACGCCGGCGTCGCAGCACAGCAGCACGCGCCCCTTCGGTCGCTCGAGCACCGCGGCGTCGTCGCCCCAGCCTGTCGGCCCCGTGCTCAGAAGAGACGCCCCGAGCAGGTCCGCGATACGCTCCAAGGCGACATCCTCGCGCCAGGCCTCACCCCCATGGGGGGCGGTGGTTGGGTTCGGCGGGAGCACGGCACTTGCCTACCATGACCCCGGCGCAGGCTCGCCGGGCGACTGCCAAGGAGGACGCGGTGAACCCACCGACAGCCAACAAGCGACTCGTGGAGTGGGTCAACGAGGTCGCGGCGCTCGCGACCCCTGACCAGGTCCACTGGTGCGACGGCTCCGCCGAGGAGTACGACGCGCTCTGCCAGCAGCTTGTCGATGCCGGGACGTTCACCAAGCTCTCGGAGGCCAAGCGCCCGTCCAGCTACTGGGCCCGTTCGGACCCCGGCGACGTGGCCCGGGTCGAGGACCGCACCTTCATCTGCTCGCAGCTCGAGGTGGATGCTGGGCCCACCAACAACTGGCGGGACCCCGACGAGATGCGCGCGACGCTGCGGGGTCTGTTCGAGGGGTGCATGCGGGGCCGGACCATGTACGTCGTGCCCTACTCGATGGGCCCGCTCGGCAGCTCGATCGCCCACATCGGTGTCGAGCTCACCGACTCGGCCTACGTGGCCGTCTCCATGCGCATCATGACGAGGATGGGCACCGGCGCGCTCGAGGTCCTCGGCGACGAGGGCGACTTCGTCCCGTGCCTGCACTCGGTCGGCATGCCCCTCGAGCCGGGGCAGCGCGACGTCGCCTGGCCGTGCAACGCCGACAACAAGTACATCGTGCACTTCCCCGAGACGCGCGAGATCATGTCGTTCGGCTCGGGCTACGGGGGCAACGCCCTGCTCGGCAAGAAGTGCTTCGCGCTGCGGATCGCGTCGGTCATGGCCCGCGACGAGGGGTGGCTCGCCGAGCACATGCTGATCCTCAAGCTCACGTCGCCCAACGGCGAGACCAAGTACGTGACGGGCGCGTTCCCCTCGGCGTGCGGCAAGACGAACCTCGCGATGCTCGTCCCGACGCTCGAGGACTGGAAGGTCGAGACCGTCGGCGACGACATCTGCTGGATGAAGTTCGGCTCGGACGGCCGGCTCTACGCGATAAATCCCGAGGCGGGCTTCTTCGGGGTCGCGCCTGGCACCAACATGAAGACGAACCCGAACGCCATGTTCTCGGTCGGGGCCAACACGATCTTCACCAACACCGCGCTCACCGCCGACGGCGACGTGTGGTGGGAGTCCATGACCGACCCCGCGCCCGAGGGCATGACCGACTGGCGCGGCGAGGCGTGGTCGCCTGAGAAGGGCACGCCCGCGGCGCACCCGAACTCGCGGTTCACGGCCCCGGCCGCGCAGGACCCCGCGATCGCCCCGGAGTGGGAGGACCCGACCGGCGTGCCGATCTCGGCCATCCTCTTCGGCGGGCGCCGAGGGTCGGTCGTGCCCCTCGTGTTCCAGTCGCGGAGCTGGCGACACGGCGTCTTCCTCGGCTCGATCATGACGTCGGAGACCACGGCGGCCGCGGCGGGGGCGGTCGGGAACCTGCGACGCGACCCCTTCGCGATGCTCCCGTTCTGCGGCTACAACATGGCCGACTACTTCGCGCACTGGCTCGACATGGCCTCGGGCGCCGACCCCGACAAGCTGCCCAAGATCTTCTACGTCAACTGGTTCTTGAAGGGCGAGAACGGCACGTTCCTTTGGCCGGGCTACGGCGAGAACGCGCGCGTGCTCGAGTGGGTCTTCGAGCGCGTCTCGGGCCGCGGCGCCGCCGTGGACACCCCGATCGGGCAGGTGCCCACGGCATCGGGCATCGACACCGACGGCCTCGAGCTGGGCGACGGCGTCATCGAGCGCCTCCTGACTGTCGACCCCGTCGCGTGGCGCGAGGAGATCCCCTTGATCGAGGACCACTTCGCGACGTTCGGCGACCGGCTCCCCGCCGACCTCGTCGAGGAGCTCGAGGAGCTTCGACGCCGCCTGGGCTAGGCGGCACGGGCCAGAATCCCGCGGCTGGCGAACCCGTTCGCACCGCCCGCTACGACACGATCGGTCGCACCTATGCGAGTCGGCGGCGAGAGGAGCTCGCCTGGGGGCGCCTGATCGAACGGGCGCTCGGCGGTGCAGAGCGCGTGATCAACGTCGGGGCGGGCACTGGCAACTACGAGCCGCACGACGCGGTCGTCCTTGCCATCGAGCCCTCCGCGACGATGCTCGCCCAGCGTGCGAGCGACGCCGCACCCGCGGTCCAGGCGGTGGCCGAAGCGCTCCCAGTGCCCGACGACTCCTTCGACGCCGCGCTCGCGATCCTCACGGTCCACCACTGGAGCGACCCACGCCATGGTCTGCGAGAGCTCGCCCGGGTCGCAGCCAGACAGGTCGTGGTCACCTGGGACCCGGTGGCCTCGTCGAACTTCTGGCTGCACCGTGACTACCTCCCCGAGCTGCTCGCCCACGAGGCGTCCCTAGCCTCGCTCGCCGACGTCATCGACGCCCTCAGCGTGGACGAGGTCGGCGTCCTTGAGGTACCGCGAGGCTGCGTCGACGGGTTCTTGGGCGCGCACTGGGCGACGCCCTCGGACTACCTCGATCCTTCGGTGCGCGCGGTTTCGTCGGGACTGAGCCTCCTCTCCCAGGACGCTGTCGACGACGCGATGACGCGCCTCGCGCGCGACCTCGACGACGGCACGTGGCACCGGCGAAACGCCGAGCTCGCCGGGCTCGCGTCGCTCGACACGGGTTTCCGCCTCGTGGTCGCGAGGCGCTAAGCCACCGCGGCGTCCCGGACGAGCACGAGCCGACCGAGGACGTAGCCGCCGAGGCTCATCGTCGCCACGGCGGCGATGAACGAGTCGCCGAGGACGAAGGGCATCGGGATTGCGACGGGGATGAGCGCCCCGAACACCCACGCGAGCTGCTGGCGCACCGCGAGCCGAGCGAACACCCGACCCTGGGCGGCCGGCGGGATCCGGCGCTGCGTGAGCGCGTCGAACGACGGCTGGCAGATCGCCCCGGCGACCCCCGCCATCCCGGCGAGTGCGGCCTGTGCGAGCAGCGAGCCCAGCGCGGCCGCCCCGATGGCCGCCACCACGATGGTCGCGAGCGCGGTCGTGAGCAGGAGCTGCTCGCTGAGGATCCGCCGGAGGCGTCGGACGAGGTAGAGCCCGACGAGCGAGCCCACGCCTGTCGCGGCGAAGGCGACCCCGTACCACCACAGGGGGGCGTGGCTGCGCCGCAATCCGAATGCGATCAGGAAGATGAGGAAGCCTGCCGTCAGCCGGACCGTCGCGCTCGCGGTGAGCCCGAGGATCACCTCGCGGTCCTCGATCGGGACGTTGCGCTTGACGGCGTCCTCGTCACTGTCGTCGGACATCGCGCGGTGGTGTCCGCGCGGGCGCGGCGGCACCTTGAGCCGCAGGCCCCCAGCGGCGGCGACCACGAAGACGAGCGCGGCGAGCACCAACACCGCCGACGCGTTGAGCAGCCTGAGCAGTCCGATCCCGGGGAGCGAGACCAAGAAGCCCGCGAGCGTCCCGAGCAGGGTGAGCCGCGCGTTGTACCCCGCATAGCCCTCCTGGACCTCGGTCGGCGGTGCGTGCCCCTCGACCGGCACGTCGAGGCCCCGTGCGTGGCGTTCCAGCTCAGCGGCCTCGGCCATCTCGGGGACGAGCGCGCCACGAGTCACGAGGTAGAGCTTGGACAGCACGAGCACGCAGAACGCCTCGGGGAACAGCCACAGCGAGTGGATGCTCGCCGCCATGAAGATGCACAGCACCACCCTGCCGGCGGCGGCGGCGAAGACGATGAACCGACGTGCACTCCGGTTCGCGTCGATGGCGGGTCCGAGCAGCGGCGAGACGACCGCGAACGGGGCGACGGTGAGCAGCAGGTAGAGCAGCACCTTTCCCTCGGCAGCGTTCGGGCTGATCGAGAAGAACAGCGAGCCCGCGAGCGAGATCGTGACCAGCGTGTCGCCGGCAAGCATCGCGACCTGCACGAATGCGAGTCGGCCGAAGGCGGTGTCCTGGTCGAAGACCCTCGCGAGCCACGCGGCGGCGAGCGCCCGCAGCCTTGCGAGGTTCATCGAGCGCGCCGCGGCCGCGAACGACCGCAACCGCTCCGAGTCCATTGCATCCAGCGTACGACAGCGATTCGCGGCCGTTCCGGTGTCGACACGTGATCGAGACCGTGCGCGGGCGATCGGGCGATCTGGTGCCGGGTCGATCCGCTGGTCAGTAGGTGAGGTGCCAGACCCACGCGGCGCTCTGCACGCTGGGCGGTCCGAGCACCGAGCTGAGCCACGACTCGATGACCGCGGGCTTCCTCGCCACACCCGAGGTGTTTGGCCCCCGGTCGAACGGGACGACCACGAGCGTCACGCCCCAGCCTCGGAGCGCCGAGACCAGCGCGGCGCGCTGCGTTGCCGACGCACGTGCGTCGAGCGCCGCCGGGACGCAGGCGAACTTCTCCTGGAGGCATGTCGCGGCGAGCACCTTGATGACCTTGTACCCGGGCTCCTCGCGGCCCTGGCGCGCGTCGATCCACTCGGGCCCGGTGCCCCCGACCACGGCGTAGTGCATGCCGTAGAGCGCCTGGACGCCGAGCAGGTCAGCCGAGGTGGTGAAGAAGGGAAAGCCGAGGACCACCTGGCCGGGCGGCAGCGACGCGGCGCGCTGCTGGTACCAGGTGGGCACCCAGACCGTCGACGCGGCGTAGGGAAGCGCGCCGACGGCGTCGAGCACGAACGGCGTCGCGCACGCGAGTCCGACGCCGACCGCCAGCGCGGCACCGAGGAGGCGAGGACGCCAGTCGGCGAGGTGGTCGAGCACGAGCGCGAGGGCGAGCCCGGCGGGCAAGAACAGCAGCGCGCTGAACCGCTCGTTCATCACGTCGTTCAGGATCGGCAGGTGCGAGAGGGCGTGCCAGGCGCTGAACCCGTAGCGCTTCCCGAGGGCGAGCCACGCCACGACGCCGGTGAGGACCGCGACTGCCCGCAGCCGCGCGTCGCGACGGAAGACGACGAGCCCGACGAGCACGGTCGCGATGAGCGGGGGCCCGAGGTACGTCGGGCGCATGAACCTGCCCCACTTCGGGACCCACCAGAGGCCCTGGCCCGGGACCGCGACGAAGAAGCTCCGGATCGACGCCTGCGCCGGCGTGGCGTCGGGCCAGACCGGTCCCGAGAAGTGTCCTGGGCCCGCGAGCGCGTACCACGCGGGCCACG
>PLCI01000187.1 GCA_003135595.1 Acidimicrobiaceae bacterium
GTGGACTCGCGGCTCTCGAGCTCGCCGGCGAGCGCGGCGCACGCGGCCTCCGTCGAGAGGTCCGCGGGCAGCGCGGTCACGTCGCCGCCCTCGGCGCGGAGCTCCTCGGCAAGCGCCTCGCAGACGTCGGCCTTGCGAGACGACAGGTAGACCTTGGCGCCGGCGGCGACGTAGCCGCGCACGATCATCTCGCCGATGCCCCTGGACCCGCCGGTGACGAGCGCGGTCTTCCCGGCGATGGTGAACAGGTCGCTCATGATGTGGCCCTCCTCGGTCAGTGCCAGAACCTAGCCACCGATCGCTTCGTCGCCCGCCAGCAAGACGCCATCGCGTGCGGTCGCGGGCGCCTCAGGCCGAGTCGGTGAGGAACGCGACACGCGGGCGCGCGAGCTCGGGACGTCGAGCGGCGGCGAGCACGAGGGCCTCCTCGCGATCCCACGCCACCACGTGCTCTACGACGAAGCCCGGCCGCGCGAGAACCCCCCAGGTGACCGTCCACGACCGTGGCCCTCGGTGCTTGGCCCCAGGAGAAGGACCTCGTGTGCTCGCGTCGTCAGGCTCGATGGTCACCCGGCCATGTTGTCAGCCGTCACCGACGTGTCGGCCGCCGACAACGATGCTGTGACGGCGTGCGTCGCGATGCAGAGGACCCACTAGGGCCGTCGTCCCGTCAGATCGAGGAGGCGTCGCTGGAGGGCGTCGTCAGGCCCGAGCGCCCCGCTCGGACCCTCGCCGAAGAGACCGATGGAGGCAACGACGGGGGAGAGGGGCTCGAGCTGCGCCCAGACTCCCTCCACCAGTCCAGGATCGAGCGTCTCGTCTGCGCCGATCGCGCGCGCCAGGTCCCACGCGTGCAGGGTCACGTCGCCCACTCGGAAGTCCCGGAGCTGGGCGCCCGTGACGTCACCGACCGGGTGGTGCACGGTCTGTTCGAGCGCGCCGGGTGCGTCGAATGCCGCACGCGACGCGGCGAAGCCCGACGCCAGCTCGGCGGGGAGGTCGCCGTCGGTTCGCACGGAGCCGATGAGCGCGCGCGCCTCCTCGGTCGACGCGCCGCCGAACAGCGCGAGGACCATCCGCTCGCCGCTGACGAGGTGGGCCACCAGGTCGCAGACGAGCCACTTGTCGCAGGGCGTCGGCTTGTCCCAATCGCCGTCGCCCACGAGCCCGAGCGTGCCCAGGAACTGGTCGTGCGCTGCAGGGAGAAGGTTCTTCGAGGTCATCGCCAGAATGTAACGGGGCGCAGCGCGCGACGGCGTGGACCGCGACGGGCACCATCGCGGTGCGCCGGGCAGATAGCGTGCGCTCGGCGCCGGACCGCTCCGCCGCCGAGGAGGCTCAGCTGTACCGCCTCGAGGTCGACGTGCTGATCCCCGGGAGCGGCGAGCCCATCGCCGACGGGTGCGTGGTCCTTGACGGCGCGGTGATCCGCTATGCCGGACCGGCGGGTGCGGCACCGACGACCCCCGGCGCCGTCGTGGTGCGGGCCAAGGCCGCGATGCCCGGCATGTGGGACTGCCACGGGCACTTCATGGGCCTCGTGGCGCCCGACCTCGCCACGGTCGCGACGACGCCGCCGGCGCTCATGGCCGTGCGCGTCGCGCGCGATGCCGCGACGGTGCTCGACGCGGGCTTCACGAGCGTGCGCGAGGTCGGGGGCTTCGGGGTGTGGCTGCGGGCGGCCATCGAAGAGGGGACCGTCAGAGGACCGTCGGTCTACGCCGCGGGCGCCGTCCTCAGCCCGACGGGGGGCCACGCCGACCTGCACATGTTCCCGCTCGAGTGGGTGTGCGACCTCGCGGACAGGGTGGGGATCCTCCGCCAGTGCGACGGGGTCGCCGAGTGCCTTCGCGCCGTGCGACTGCAGCTGCGAGTCGACGCCCGTCTCATCAAGATCTGCGCCTCGGGCGGGGTCATGAGCCAGGTCGATCACCCCGTGCACCAGCAGTTCAGCAGCGAGGAGCTGCGCGCGATCGTGGAGGAGGCCGGTCGCGCGGACCGAGTCGTGGCCGCGCACTGCCACGGCAAGCCCGGGATCATGGCGGCACTCGAAGCCGGCGTGAAGACGATCGAGCACGGCACGTTCCTCGACGACGAGGCTGCTGACGCGATGCGCGAGCGCGACGCGATCCTCGTGCCGACGAGGCTGATCGTCGAGGAGTTCCTCGCCCACGGGGCGGCGTCGGGAATGCCCGACTACGCGCTCGCCAAGCTCCAAGCGATCGCGGACCGACACCTGACCGCGATCTCGCTCGCCCACGAGCGGGGCGTCCGCATCGCGCTCGGGACCGACGTGGCCGGCTCGAGCCCGCGCACGCCGGCTCGATGGGGGCAGAACGCCCAGGAGCTCGGCTACCTCGTGCGAGCGGGACTGAGCCCGCTCGAGGCGATCGAGGCGGCGACCGCGACGGCGCCGCTGACGCTCGGCCCGCAGGCGCCCCGCTCCGGGCTCCTCGCCGAGGGATTCGACGCCGACGTGCTCGCGCTCAGCGAGGATCCGAGCGTCGACGTGAGCGTCCTCGCGGCACCCGCGAACGTGACCCACGTCTGGCGCGCCGGGGTGCTCGCCAAGGCACCGGGGGATGCCCAGGCGCCCTGACGGCGCCGTTCCCCAGCCAGTGGCCCAAACGCCGATAATGTTTCTTATGTCAAGTCAGGATGATCCAAGGCCGCGTCGCCTGATCGCGTCGACGGTTCCCCTGCGTGCCTACTTCTCGACGTGGACCGTCACCGGTGGGACGACGCCGTGCTGCTCCATCGCCGAAACGACGTCCGGGGGCGGCGAGGCGACGGCTGCCGCGACACCAGCCGGGTCGTCAGTGTCGGCGGTGACCGCGACAGTGTTGCTCCCGTCGGCGGCTACGTGGTCGACGACGTTCCTGCCGCCCATGTGCGCGATGGCAGCGGCGCGCTCCGCCTTGCCCTTCAGCCACTTCTCGATGTCGGTGACTTTGTGCGTGATCACGATCTTCGCCATGGCACTCCTCTACGAGGCACCGTTCCATCAACGGTGCGCATCCTCTGTCTATCGCGTACGGGGTCTCGGCGCGAACGGGTCGCACACGCTCAACATGTGTCAGTGCTGACTGAGCCGCCACGCAGCGAAGAGCGGGTCGATCACCTCGAGCTTGTCCGCACACACGAGAATCCCCCTCCCGATCAGGTTCTTGAGGCCGCTCACGACCGCAGCGCCCTGTGAGGTCGCATTCCCGGACTTGTATAAGCTCTTCCCTCTCGCAACGGCGTCGACGATGAGCCGCTCGTTGGTCGACAGCTCGCTCCGGTGCACCTTCATCTCGTCGGCGATGCCGTCCGTCGGCGCCCGCCTGGCAAGCGCGACCAGTCTGGCAATCTCCTTGCCCGGCCGATGATCTCGTCCGGTTCGACCGGCTTGCTGACCTGGAAGGGGTTGACCATCGCTGCTCCTCGTAACTCTGTGCAACAGAGTGCGCTGACATCGGTGAGAAGGAGGGCAAGGACCCGCCTCAAGGTCGAAGATGACGCGAGAGGAACGCAAGCGAGGGTGGCTCCTGCGACAGGAAGAACGAGTCGGTGTGACCGCCGAAAGGGAAGCGCACGACAGCCCCCGGCGGCAGCGCAGCCACCAGCTCCTCGACCCAGGGGTGGAACGGATCGCTCTGCCCCGAGGCGATTCGCATGGGGATGCCCCGTAGCGCGCCGACATGCGTGATGGCGTCGTACCGGGCGAAGTCCGACGCGCTCCAGTACGCCCCCGGGTTCACATAGTGCACCCAGGCGTATGTCGCGAAGATCGCTGGGCTGATCGCCGCGACCGCTCGGAAGATCCCCGGGTAGTGCTCGGCGAACGCGATCGCGCCGTAGCCGCCCATGGAGATCCCCATGGCTGCGATCTTGTGCGGCGGGACGCCGAGCCCTCGGTCCTGCAGCATCGGGATCAGCTCGTGGACGACCATGCCCATCGGGTCGTCGTCAGGGTGCGGGTGCCAGTACCCCCCTCCCCCGTCGACGGTCACCATCGCCATTGGGGTCAGCGTGTTGCCGTTCACCGAGAGCGAGACCACGTGTGCGGGCGACATCCCCGACGGCACCGACGTGTGGTCACCGCCGTAGCCGTGGAGCATCACGACGAGCGGGAGCACGCTGCCTGGTCCGTGGCCAGCCGGATAGCCGATCGTGTAGCCCACCGTCGTGCGGCGGTACCTCGAGTAGAACGAACCCGATACGTCGACGCCACCGGACGCGAGGCCGTACTCAAGCGCCGCCATGCCCGCACCCGCTGCCAGGACGACCGCCGCGCCGCCGAGGAAGCGGCGCCTCGTGACGACCCGCTCATGCTGCGATGCGTGTCGCGCGGTGTGGCGCATCGCGTCATTATATCGGTGTCCGATCTATCGGATNNCCCGAGCTCGAGCCAGACCCCGATCCGTCCCACCATGCCCGCCCGACGCTCCCCCACGCCGGCCTCGTGGCCGCTGGGGGGATCCTCGGTACGCTCGGGCGCGACCTGCTGCTGCGGGCCATGCCGTCGAGCCCCTACTCGATCCCCTGGACGCTCATGAGCCTCAATGTCGTGGGCGCCGCCGCACTTGGGGCGCTCGCAGCGAGGGTGCTCGATCCTCGGCCGAGCGCGGTGGGGCGCCGCCTGTTCTTCGCGACCGGGCTCTTGGGCGGCTTCACGACGTACTCGTCACTCGTGAGCGTGTCGGTGGTCGCCGGGCACCACAACCATCTCGACGTCGGACTCGTCTCGCTGCTCGCGACCTCGGTGGTCGGCGTCGCCGCCGGGTGGCTCGCTGGCAGGTCCCGCTCGCGTGTCCCGACATGACCGTTGCCTTGGTCGCGCTGGCTGGAGGCGCCGGCGCCCTTGCGAGATGGCTCGTCGACCTGGCGCTCGCCGCGAGGTTGGGGCGCTCGCTGCCGTGGGGCACGATCGTTGTCAACATCGTTGGCTCGTGCCTCGCCGGTGCGCTCGCTGGTGCCACGCTGAGCTCGCAGCTCGGTCCAACGACCACCCAGGTGCTCGCCGTCGGGCTCTGTGGTGGCTTCACGACGTTCTCGGCGGCAAGTGTCGATGTCGCCCGGTCAGTCGAGCGTGGCCGTCCGGGATTCGGTGTCGCACTCCTCCTCGTGCCAATGGTGCTCGCCGTGAGCGCCGCCATCGGCGGCTTCCACCTCGCTGGGGGGTGAGCGATCGAGGCTGCTCGGTGCGACGGGCGTCACACGCCGAGCGACACCACGCCTGAGCCGTTCTCAGCCGGCGAGCGGAATCGGCCGAAGTGCACGCGGTCCGCCGGCATCGGTCGCCCGACCAGGTAGCCCTGCACGAGATCGCACCCGCACTCTTGGACCAGCTCGAGGGTTTCTGCGTCCTCGACGCCCTCTGCCACGACCCGCAGACCCATGTCGTGGCCCAGCTGCACCGTGGACTTCACGAGCTCCACGTGCTGGCCGGACCGGTCCGTGGAGAGGCCGATGATGAAGCTGCGATCGAGCTTGAGCTCACCGACGCTGAGTGCGCTCAGGTACGCGAGGGACGTGAAGCCCGCGCCGAAGTCGTCAACTGAGACGACGACGCCCAGCTCGGCGAGCTGTGCGATTGCGGACCGCGCGCCGTCGAAATCGGTGATGATCATGGTCTCGGTGATCTCGACGACAAGTGCGTCAGGACCGAGTCCGTGTCGGTCGAGCTGACGTCCGACCGATGCGGCGAAGCCTTCCTCAAGCAGGTTCGACTGCGAGACGTTGACCGACACGACGACGTCGAGGCCGTCGCGGCGCCACGCCGCGCACTGGGCCAGCGCCTCGTCGATCACCCACGCGGTGAGCGCCCGCATCAGCCCGGCGTCCTCGACCAGCTGGAGGAAGCGAAGCGGGGGGATCAGCCCGAGGCTCGGGTGGCGCCAGCGGATGAGCGCCTCGACGGATCCGACGCGACCCGCGTGCTGGTCGAGCTGCGGCTGGTAGTAGAGGACCATCTCGCCACGCTCGATCGCCCCCTGGAGGTCGACCAGCAGGTCGAGCTGGCTCTCGCCCCCGTCAAGGCGCTGGTCATAGAACGCGACGTGCGATGCACCGAACTTGGCCCGGTACATCGCGATGTCCGCGCACCAGAGCAGCTCGTTCCCGTCGACTGCGTCCGAGGGCGTGAGAGCGATCCCGATGCTCGCGCCGACGCTGACCGTGAAGTTCTCGATGCCGAACGGCTGCTCGAACTCGGCCTGGATCCGCAGCGCGACTGCCTCCGCCGCAGCGGCGTCGGCGTCTGCCAGGACGATCGCGAACTCGTCGCCTCCGAGCCGGAACACTGACGCAGGATCCCCCGCGCCGCGCGCGAGTCGAGGTCCCAGCTCTCGCAGGAGCTCGTCGCCGATCGAGTGGCCGTACGAGTCGTTGATCTCCTTGAATCGGTTGAGGTCGACGAACAGGAACGCCACCTGCTGTGGACGCCCGCCAGGGTCCCGCGCCAGGAGCGACTCGAGGCGGTTGAAGAGCTGTCGACGGTTGCCGAGGCTGGTCAGCTCGTCGGTCACTGCCTGGAGGTGCTGCTCCTCGGTGAGCACGCGAAGGCTGCGTGCGGACAGCGCGAGACGCACGCCCACCACCGCAAGCGTTGCGAACGCGAGGGCGAGGGCGACCCGACTGACGGGGTGCAGTGTCCCGAACGACAGCACGATGAGCCCGGCAGCCGCGGCGATCCCCGGGAGCGCGAAGCCTGCGACCCGATGCTGTCGCTGCGCATCGATGGACCCAGGGCGGAGCCACACGGCCATCGATATCGCGAGGATCGACGCCGGCCACGCGATGGCATTCAGGTCTGCCCCCACGCGCGTCGCGTACTCGGAGTACTGGAAGAGGTTGAAGGTGTCCCCGACGACATTGATGGAGATGCCGGCCGCGAGCAGCGTCCATGGCCCTGTTCGGTTGCCGGCGAGCAAGGCGCAGCCGCCGATCACGAGCGAGAGCAGCAGCAGGTCGCCGATCGGGTAGGCGAGGTGGGTGATCGCGGCGGCCGAGCCATCGTTGGCGGCCTGCTGGATGCTGTGAAACGCGAAGGCAGCGCAGACTGCGGCCGCGCCGAGGCCCGCAACGGCTCCGTCCAGCCAGTTGGCTCGCGACAGGCGCCCGAGCGCTCGTCGCAGCAGCAGGGCGGTCGCGACGTACGCGAGCGGATAGAAGCTCAGGTACAGCGCGTCTGCCGCCGACGGCACCGACACCTCGGCACCTCCGAGCGACTCCGAGGTCAAGAGCACGTCGCCAATCGTCCACGCCAGGAGCGCGAGCCCGAGCACGATCGGGACGGCGCGACCCGACTTCGAGAGGATCCCTCGAGCGACGCACAAGAGCGCCGCGGCGGCCTCCAAGCCGCACATTGTCCATCCGTCCAGCCATGTCCAGGTCTGCCCGTTGTGACGAAGGAGAACCGACGCGAGGTACGCGAGGAGGACCACGCCGAGGACGGCGTAGCTCCGCCAGACCCATGGCCGAGCCGACTCCAGCGCGGTTTCGTTCCCCGGGCGAGTTGGGACGCTCATGCGCTGATCGTGAGGTGCGCTCCATCGGCCCGCCCGTGACGCGCTCGCGACGACGCCACGGGGCGGCCGTGACGAGTTGGGCATCACGATCTGGCTCACGAAGGTCGCGCCTTTCGAGAACCGGCAGATCGCATCCCGAGACGATTGCAAGCCGTGATCAATTCTCGAACGACGCCGTCCCAATGGCATGCCAACCAGGCGAAATCGGCCTACGTGGTCGGCACCAGTCGGCTGGCCGCCCGTTGGACCAGCCAGGAGAATGCCGGGTCCGGGCGCACCAACAGCTCGGGGTGCCACTGGACGCCGAGCACGTCGCGTCCGGTGAGCTCGACGACCTCAGGCGTCCCGTCCGGGGACCTGCCCGTGACGACGAGGCCCTTGCCGACTTCCTCGATCACCTGGTGGTGCAGGGAGTTCACCTCGAGATGCGGGCCGTAGAGGGAGGCTGCAAGCGATCCCTCGACCACGTCGACAGCATGGGCAGCCTGTCGTCCGTCCTCGTCGAACCGCGGGTGGCCGTCGCCCTCGTCGACGCCAACATGCTGACGGAGCGTGCCACCCTTGGCCACGTTCAGCAGCTGCACGCCTCTGCAGACGCACAGGACCGGCAGCCCGCGGAGCTCGGCAGCGTCCAGCAGCGCAAGCTCCCAGGCGTCGCGCATGGGCTCGGTGGCAGCGAGCCCAG
>PLCI01000110.1 GCA_003135595.1 Acidimicrobiaceae bacterium
GGCTCCACGAAGTAGCCGACCTTGTCCTGGGCGGTGCCCCCGGCGAGGAACTCGATCGTCGGGTCGGCGCGCAGTCGCTGGATCGCCGACGAGAGGCGATCGAAGCTGCGACGGTCGATGACCGCGCCGCCGAAGACCGAGAGGTCCGCGACGTCGCCGTAGACGATCGAGCCCGCCTCGTCGGCGAGCTGGTCCAGCATGCCGGCGTCCGCGAGCGACCTCGGGACGTAGGCGCGCGACGCCGCCGAGCACTTCTGGCCCTGGTAGTCGAACGCGCCGCGCAGGAGCCCGGTCACCAAGGCACCGCGGTCCGCACTCGGGTGCGCGACGACGAAGTCCTTGCCGCCGGTCTCCCCGACGAGCCGCGGGAACGACCTGTAGCGATCGAGGTTGGCCGCGACGGTGGTCCAGAGGTGCCGGAAGGTCGCGGTCGATCCCGTGAAGTTGACGCCCGCCAGGGACTCGTGCACGAGGGCGACCTGCGAGGCCGCCTCGCCCGTGCCGGTGACCATGTTCACGACGCCGCGGGGGAGCCCGGCTGCCTCGAAGAGCTCCACGATGAGCGATGCCGACAGCTGCTGGGTCGGGCTCGGCTTCCACACGACGGTGTTGCCCATGAGCACTGGCGCGCCCATGAGGTTGGCCGCGATCGAGGTGAAGTTGAACGGCGAGATCGCGAGCACGAACCCCTCGAGCGGCCGGTAGTCGCTCTGGTTCCACTGTCCCTTCGGTGAGACGCGCGGCTGGCGGGCGTAGAGCTCGGCGGCGTCGGCGACGCCGAACCGCAGGAAGTCGCACCACTCACAGACCGCGTCGATCTCGGACTGGTACGCCGACTTCGACTGGCCGAGCATCGTGGCGGCGGCGAACCGCGCCCGCCACGGGCCGGCGAGCAGGTCGGCTGCCCGCAGGAAGATGGCCGCACGGTCCCGGAACGCCGTCGCGCGCCACTCGTGTGCCGCTTCCAGCGCGGCGGCGATGGCGTCCTCCACGTCGCGAGGCGTCGCCTCGTGGCAGGTCCCGAGGACGTGCTCGAATCGGTGCGGCTCGACGACCTCGATGGGCGCACCGGTGCCCTCGCGCCGCGAGCCGAAGATCACGTGGGCGAGCGTGGCGCGCTCGGCCCCTCGGAGCTCGTCGAGGGCACCCTGGAGCGCGACGCGCTCGGGGCTCGCCGGCGCGTAGTCGAGCACCGGCTCGTTGGTCGGGGGCGGCGTCGCCTCGGTGCCTTCGAATCCGCCCATGGCCACCTCGCCGTGCGTCGAGTCTCCGAACGGGCGCGGAGCGCCGCCCGTCGCTGCTTGGGCGAACTTACCGGATCGGCCATCGCTGGCGAGCCTGCGCGACCGTCAGGCCCGTGCGCGGCGATTCGCGATCGTGGGGCGGGCACGTAGCCTCGCTGAGACCTATGCGTGCCGAACCGAGCTGTGCAGCCGCACCGAGCCGCCGGCGATGACGGACGCGCCGGGCACGTCGTGGTCGCGGCCCTCGCCGCGGCTGTGGCGGATGCGCCAGGCCGAGCTCGGCCTCGTCGCGCTGCTCGTCATCGCACTCTCGATGGTGCTGGCAGCGAGCTCGCCGACCGCCGCGATCATCGTCGGAGCGGCCGCCCTCGCCGTCGTCGCGAGCTCGACCTACTTCGTGCGGCGCCGCTTCAGGGCCTGGGGCTACCTCGAGCGCGAGGATGACCTTCTCGTCCGACGAGGCGTGCTCGTGCGACGGCTCTCGGTCGTGCCCTACGGGCGCATGCAGCTCGTCGAGGTGACCGCAGGTGTCATGGAGCGTGCCTTCGGCCTCTCGACGGTCAAGCTGCACACCGCGGCTGCGCACAGCGACGCGAGGATCCCCGGGCTCGAGCCCGATGAGTCCGCGCGGCTTCGTGACCGGCTCGCCGCACTCGGGGAGGCCAAGGCCGCGGGGCTGTGACGACCCCGTCATCCCCGCACGGTCGGACCTGGGAGCGCCTGCACCCGGTCTCACCGCTCATCCGCGGCGCGCGCTCGGCCGCCGGGCTCGTCGTGCTGGTCGTGGTCTCCCAGGTGAGCAGTCAGAACCGCTCGGGATCGCGTCTCGACATCGACGCCGCGATCATCGGCGTCATCGTGGTCCTCGGCCTGGTCCAGTGGCTCGTGACGCGCTGGTGGTTCGACGGTGTCACCCTGCACGTCGAGACGGGCCTGCTGCGTCGGGACTCGCGGACCATCCCGGTGGCACGCATCCAGAGCATCGACCTCGTCCAGCCGCTGCTCGCCAAGGTGTTCGGCGTCGCCGAGCTGCGGATCCGGGTCGCGGGGACGGGCAAGGACGAGCGCCTGGCGTATCTGCATCTCGAGCGCGCGACACGGCTGCGGGCGTCACTCCTTGCGACCCACCATGGACTCGACCCGGCGACGCCCGAGCCCGGTGAGTACCCCCTCGCCGTCGTCCCCGGCTCGCGACTCGCGGCCTCCATCGCCCTCACCGGCTCGACGGTCGTGCTGCTTGCCTTCCTCATCGCGATCGTCGCAACGGCTGCGGTGTCGCCGAAGGCGGGACTCGCCGTCGGGACCGCAGGCTTCGTCTACCTGCTCGGACTCGTCACCGGCATCTGGCGCCGGTTCAACACGCAGTACGGCTTCACGGTGGCGTCCGCACCAGACGGGATCCGAGTCCGACGCGGCCTCGTCGGCAGCGTGGCCGAGACGATCCCGGTGCGACAGGTCCAGGCGGTCCGCACGATCGAGCCGATCGCGTGGCAGCCACTCGACTGGTGCCGCCTCGAGGTCGACCTCGCCGGCATCATGAAGCGCGAGCGTGGGTCCGGCTCGCCGAGCGTGACCAAGACGCTGCTGCCCGTCGGCTCTACGGAGCTCGCCGCTGCGATCAGGTCGATAGTGGTCGCCGACCGCGGCGTCGTGCCGACTCCCCCACCTCGCCGGGCGATGCTGAAGGCGCCGCTCAGCTACCACAACCTCGCGGCGGGCCACGACGACGTCGTCGCCGTCGCGACGACCGGGCGGCTCCGGAGAGTCACTGCATGGGTGCCGCTCGAGAAGGTCCAGAGCGTGCGCCGCGTGCAGGGGCCCGTCCAGCGGGCGCTCGGCGTCGCCACCGTCCACCTCGACGTCGCCGGGCGGCGCGTCGACGCGTCGTTCAAGGACCGCGACGTGACCGAGGCCGACCGCCTCGTCGACGACCTGACCGTGCTCTGCCGTGCAGCCCGCTTCACGGGAACGCCACCAAGGGGAGCCGCCGGAGCCTGACCGGCTCGGAGTGCTGCGCCGGGCAGCGTGGTGGTCGGGACCGGCGTCGATCCGGTGACCTCGCGCTTTTCAGGCGCGCGCTCTGCCAACTGAGCTACCCGACCGGGTTCGACGGCGAACCGTCGAGCGGACCTGACGGGATTTGAACCCGCGTCCTCCGCCTTGACAGGGCGGCGTGCACTCCAGACTGCACCACAGGTCCTCGTGCGACCGGTGCTGAGCACCGTCGTGGCCGGGGCAGCCTACACCGAGGTCGCGGCGTCGTCCTCGGCGAGCGTCGCGAGCGCGTCGCCGAGCGCCGTCGCGCCCCGTGAAATTCGTCTACGTTCCGGGCGGACGAAAACGCAAAGGAGCTCGACGATGAAGAAGGACCACTATGCGCCCGGGGAGCCGTGCTGGATCGACTGCGGCACCGATCTGACCAAGGGCCCCTCGTTCTACGCCGAGCTGTTCGGCTGGACGATCCTCGGTCTCGGCGAGGAGGCCGGCGGCTACGCGATGGCGATGCTGGGCGACAGTGAGGTCGCCGGCTTCGGGCCGCAGCAGAATCCGGGTCCGCCGTACTGGAACGTCTACTTCCACACCGACGACGCGACCAAGACGTCCGAGCTCGTGACGTCGAGCGGCGGCACGGTGCTCATGGCGCCGATGCAGGTGATGGAGGCAGGGACGATGGCGATCTTCGCCGACCCGACGGGCGCCGCGTTCTCGGTGTGGCAGCCCGACCAGCACGGTGGCTTCGGTGAGGTCAACGCCCCTGGCGCGTACTGCTGGGCGGAGCTCGTGACGACGGACCTCGACGCCGCGAAGCGCTTCTATTCGAGCGTCCTCGGCCTCACGACAAAGGCGAGCGACGACGAGACGATGACCTACTTCGAGTTCCAGCGCGACGGGGAGAGCATCGGGGGCATGATGCCGAAGCCGGAGACCGCACCTGCGGACATGCCGCCGTGCTGGGGCGTGTACTTCGCGGTCGAGGACACCGACGCGACTGTCGCCAAGGTCGCCACGCTCGGCGGCGCGACGATCGTCGCGCCGATGGACATCCCGCCGGGTCGCTTCGCAGTGTGCACGGACAGCCTCGGGGCCGTCTTCAACGTCATCGCGCTCGCCACGCCGTGAGCCGCTCGCACTGACTCGCGGAGGACCTGCGCCGGCGTCTCGCGCGGGTCCTCAGCGCGGTGCGATCGCCTCGAGCAGCCGGTCGTACTCGGGGCGCAGCTCCTCGTAGCGCGCGTCCCTGGCCGAGGCGGTCGAGGGCGTGCCCGCGAGCACGAGGTCGAGTGCCTCGAGGTGCGACTGCCAGCCGGCCCCCAAGCCCGGTGCGTCGTCGCGCGTCGTGTCCGAGTGGATGAGCCGCAGCGTGCTGCCCGACTCGGTCTCGCCGACTTCGAGGCGCAGCAACGACGAGTTCTCCTCGTTCCAGGAGTACTCGAGGACCTCGAGCGGCTCGCACACGGTCACGACGCCGCGCATCTCGCCCTCGCCCGGCCACACGAGGTGGACCTTGCCGCCGACGATGACCTCGAGCGTGGCCTCCGCGAGCCACTCGCTCAGCAGCCGCCGCTCGGTAATCGCAGCCCACACCTCCTCGGGCGTCGCGGCGATCGCGCGGTCGAACTGGACGGTGATGGTCGAGCCGGACGCATTGAGCTCCCCTGTTGCTCCCATGGATCCTCCTCGTATCGGGCTCGCGACGCTAGTGGTGGCCGATGTCGCGTGCACTGGCTCGACGCCACGCTTCGAGTGAGCAGCGCTCCGTACAATTCGGACGTGCCGGACCTGAAGCCGCCGAGGCTCGCGACCGACGAGCGCTCGACCTTGCTCGCGCTGCTGCAGTACCAACGCGAGTCCCTGGTTCGAAAGGCATCGGGGGTGGATCCGGTCGCGGCGACGAGCTCGCCCGTCCCGAGCGGCACGTCACTCGTGTGGCTGGTCGAGCACCTGGCGGCAGCCGAGTCGGTCTGGATCGAGCAGCGGTTCGCGGGACTCGCGGTCGAGGCCCCGCTGGACGGACCCCTTCACGGCCGTGCCCTCGACCGTGCGATCGAGCGATACCGCGCGACGTGGACGAGAGTCGACGCGGTCATCGCTGGCGCCGAGCTCGACGACCGGTGCAGCGCCGACGACGTCGTGCCCCCCGTGAACCTCCGCTGGGTGCTGGCGCACCTGTTGGAGGAGACCGCGCGTCATGCGGGCCACGCGGACATCCTTCGCGAGCTCGTCGACGGCGAGACGGGTCGCTGACCGAATCGCTCGATCAGGTCGCCGAGTGCGCCGCCGCAAGCCTGACGAAGGCCGCCGCCGCAGGCGTCATCGCCGCGCGGCGGTGCACGATCGAGACCTCGCGACCCACCGCCGGGGTGATCGCAGCGACCTCACAGCCGAGGCGCTCGCCGATGGCGGCGAGCGAGCGCGGCACGAGCGCCACGCCGGCACCCGCGAGCACGAGCGGGACCAGCGCCTCGCGCTGCGCGGTCTCGACGACGACCGTCGCGCGCTGGCCCTGTCGCGCCAGGACCTCGTCAAGGAGATCGCGGCTCGAGCTGCCTCGAGGTGGCGCGACGACGGGCATCGCCGCCAGGTCCTCGACGTCGATCGTGCGGGCCGACCCCGTGCCCGGGGGGAGGAGCACGCGGTACTCCTGGCTCGACATGGCGACGAGCTCGAGATCCGTGACGGACGCGTCCGCCACGATGCCGAGCTCGCATCGTCCTGACCGAACGAGACCGAGCACGTCGGAGGTGTCGTCGGGATCGAGGAGGCTGATGGTCACCGCAGGGAACTCCCTTCGGAACGATCCGACGACCGGGGCGAGGGGCGAGACCGCGAGCGTGGGCAGGCAGGCGAGCTCCAGGTGGCCCGCGAGGAGGTCGTGCACCAAGGCGACCGCCTCGCGCGCCGCGGCGACGTCGCGAAGCGCGAGTCGAGCCGGTGCGCACAGCGCGGCCCCGGCGTCGGTCAGCCTGACCGAGCGACCGAGGCGATGGAAGAGCTGGGAGCCCAGCTCCCGCTCGAGTGCGGACACGGCCTGGGAGACCGCGGGCTGAGAGATGAGGAGCGTGTCGGCGGCTCCCGTAAAGGTGCCGTCGTCGACGACCGCCAGGAACACCTCGAGGCGGCGAAGGTCCATAAGTAGATGTTATCAAATACATCGAAACAGCTTCTTTGACTTCTCTGACTGATGCGGCGACCGTTGGGTGGTGGTAACCGTGACCAGGGCGCTGCGACGGATAGGGACGGAGCCGCGCCGACCGTCGTGGGTGCGCTCGCACCCACGCGCCCCGGGCTACGCGGTGGCCACCGTCTGCATCGGGGCGTTCATGGGGCAGCTCGACGCGAGCATCGTGACGGTCGCGCTGCCGAGCATCCAGCGCGGGTTCGCGGCGAGTGTCGGGGCGGTGGCGTGGGTCGGGCTCGGCTATCTCGTGGCGCTCGTCGCCTCGGTCGTCGTGCTCGGCCGTGTCTCGGACATGCTCGGACGCAAGCTCATCTACCTCTACGGCTTCGGGACCTTCGTCGTGGGCTCCGCGTTGTGCGTGGTCGCACCGTCGCTCGGCGTGCTCATCGCGTGCCGCGTGCTCCAGGGCATCGGCGCGGCCATGCTGCAGGCGAACAGCGTCGCGATCATCGCGCTGGCGGTCCCCCGAGAGCGGCTCGGCCGCGCGATCGGCGTCCAGGGCGCTGCCCAGGCGCTGGGACTGGCCGCAGGGCCGACGCTGGGCGGCCTCCTGCTCGCCGCAGGGGGATGGCGGCTGCTCTTCTTGGTGAACGTCCCGACCGGGTTGCTCGCGATCGTGCTCGGCGTTGTCTTCTTGCCCCGAAGCACCGAGCTGCGTGCACGTGCGCGCCTGGACGTCGTCGGCCTCGCGACGATGGTCCCCGCGATCGGCGCAGGGCTCTGCGCGCTCACGCTGTCAGGCGACCGGGGGTTGGGGAGTCGCTGGACGGTCGCCTTCGTGGTGATCGCGGTGCTCTTCGCCTGGGGCTTCGTCACCCACGAGCGCCGGAGCGCAGCGCCGCTCGTCGACGTCGGCGTGCTGTCCTCTCGCCCCATCGCCTTCGGCATCCTCGGGACGATCGCCTCGTACGCGGTGCTCTTCGGCGTCCTGCTCTCGATGCCGTTCTACCTGGAGCGCGGGTTGCACGTCGGCGTCGCGGTCGGGGGCGTCGCGCTGGCCGCGATGCCTGCGGCGATGGGGGTGAGCGCCGTGCTCGCGGGTCGCTCGATCGGGCGCCATGGCACTGGGCCGCTGACTGTCATGGGGATGCTCCTGATCGCGCTCTCGCTCGTCGTGATGATGCTGTCGCACCACACGGTGCTGGCGCTCGTCGTCGAGCTCGCGGCCCTCGGCGTCGGCCTCGGCCTGTTCACGCCGGCCAACAACGCCGCGGTCGTGTCGGCCGCGCCGCGGCAAGACGCGGGTGTCGTGAGCGGGCTGATCAACATGGGCCGGGGTCTCGGCACCGCGGCGGGGCTCGCGGTCACGAGCCTGGTGCTCGGCAGCGCGGCACCAGGGATCGGGGCGTCAGCGCCCGCCGTGGCGCGCGGCTTCACGATCGCGGTCGCGATGCTGGCCGTGGTCTCGATGCTGGGTGTCGTCGTGGCGCTTCGCGCAGGCGGCGGCACGGCTGGCGCGGCTCGCGACCTGGCCTCGTCGGCCGAGGTGCCTCAGTAGCGTCACGACACATGGCACCAACTCCGAGCGCCGAGGGTCGCGTCGCGTTCCGCGACGGCGAGACCTGGTACCGCGTCACCGGCGAGTTGTCACAAGGACCACCGCCTCTCGTCGTGCTGCACGGCGGTCCCGGCGCGACCCATGACTACGTCTCCTCGCTCGCTCGGCTGTCGTCGACGGGGCGCGCCGTCGTGCACTACGACCAGCTCGGCAACGGCCGCTCCTCGCACTTCCCGGACCGTGGCACGGAGTTCTACGAGGTCGCCCTGTTCTTGGACGAGCTCGACAACCTGCTCTGGCACCTGGGCATCGCTGACCGCTATCACCTGCTCGGTCAGTCCTGGGGCGGGATGCTCGGGGCCGAGCACGCGATCACACGACCTGGGGGGTTGCGATCCCTCGTCATCAGCGACTCGCCCGCCTCGATGGAGCTCTGGGTCCTGGAGGCGACGCGGCTGCGCGGCGAGCTCCCCGATGACGTGCGCGAGACGCTCGACGGGCACGAGCGAGACGGCACGATCGAGGACCCTGCGTACGTCGCGGCGACGCAGGTCTTCTACGACAAGCACGTCTGTCGGATCGTCCCGAATCCCGTGGATGTGCTCCGCAGCTTCGAGGCGATCGCATCGGACCCCACCGTGTACCACTCGATGAATGGGCCGAACGAGTTCTTCTGCATCGGCTCGCTGCGCACATGGAGCGTGGTCGACGAGGTCCACAGAATCGAGGCGCCGACGCTGCTCATCTCGGGTCGCTTCGACGAGGCGACGCCCGCGACTGTCCAGCCGTTCTTCGACGCGATCCCCGACGTCCGCTGGGAGATCCTCGAGCGGTCGAGCCACATGCCGTTCCTCGAGGAGCCCGATCGCTTCGACGAGATCGTGAACGCGTTCTTGGCAGCGAACGACTGACGCTCAGCCGACGCGGATACCCGCGCCCGCTCGATCGCCTTTCCGAAACGAAGTGCCCCTGACGAGGAAGTACGTCGCAAGGGCGATGCCCGCGGCGAACTCGAGCAGCGACACGATGCCAGACCACGGCCCGTTCGTGACGCGCTCTGAGAGCGGCTCGAGGCACAGCGCGCCCGCGACGAGGGCGGCGCTCAGCCACGCGCGTCTCGTTCGCCATCGCTGACCGAGGAACCCGAAGACGGGACCCGTCACCAGGCCACCCACCACGACCCACCGGCTGGAGCTGAGCCACGCGCTGAGCGCGGGCAACGAGAGCCGGGCACCCTCCAAGGGGCTCGCGAGCATCACGAAGTAGCCGGCGAGCGCCGACATGGTCACGAGCAGGCCGACGCCCACGGCGCGCCACACGCGCAACTGCGTGCAGCCGAGTGCGAACGCCAGGACGAGCCAGGGGGCGGACAGGAGGCTCGCCGCTGCGGTCCAACTCCCGAGGGTCACCTGACTGCCGAGGTACTGGTCACCCGCGCCGAACACGGGGCCGACGAGCAGTGCAGCGACGAGCACCACCCTCGCGGTCTAGCACAGACGATCTTGAGAGAGTCCGCGTCGCTGCGCGCAGCCGTCCACTGTGCTCTGCCAGTCTGGAGCTCGCACTCCGTCCAAGCGAGGTACCACTGTGCAGGTTGTGATCCTGGGTAGCGGCAGCCCGTTGCCGGATCCCGAGCGCGCTGGTCCGTCGACTTTGGTCCGGACGTCGGCGGGGGACGTGCTGATCGACTGCGGGCGTGGCGTCCTCATGCGCGCGGCGGCCACGGGCTCCGGTGCCGGCTCGCTTCGTGCGCTCCTCCTCACGCACTTGCACAGCGACCACATCACCGATCTCAACGACGTCATCACGACGCGATGGGTCCTGTCCTTCTCGCCGAGCCCGCTCCACGTGTTCGGTCCACCGGGCACCGCCGCGGTCGTCCACGGCGTCGAGTCGATGCTGGACCTCGACGTCGGCTATCGCCTCGCCCACCATGACGAGCTCACCTGGCGGCCGTCCACCAGCGTCACCGAGATCGACTCCGGGCACGTCCTCGACGAGGGCGCGGTGCGGATCACTTCGGCTCGGACCGATCACACGCCAGTGCACCACTCGCTCGCCTTCCGCATCGACGACGGCGACGCCTCAGTCGTGGTCGCCGGCGACACCGTCCCGTGCGCGGGCCTCGACCTGCTGTGCAAGGACGTTGATCTCCTGGTCCACACCGTGGTTCGACGGGACCTCATCGAGGCATTCGATCTGCCGCGCCTGACCGACGTGCTCGACTACCACTCGTCTGTCTCGGACGCCGCGGCGACGGCCGCCCGCGGCGGCGTTCGCACGCTTCTTATGACCCACCTCGTCCCCGCACCGACACCGGGGACCGAGAATGCATGGCTCGACCAGGCTGCAGCGAGCTTCTCGGGTGGCGTCCTGCTCGGGAGTGATCTGCTGTGCGTGGACGTGTGAGCAGCTACCCCTAGGCAGGCGCCAGTGTGATCGCTCGCTGAGAATGTCCCAAGTCCGAGTTGGAACCACCTTGGCGACTGGCTGACCCGGATTGATGCCAGCTCGACGATCCCGCAAGGAAGTTGTCGCCGCGGCGAAGGGGCCAACCAGCGCACCCCTCTGGGCCTCGCTACCGACCGCACCGTGCAGGCGGGCGCGTCGAGCGCCGCGCCGTGCGACGCACGCTCGCCCGCGAGTGCGTAGCGTCTGAACATGACCCGCGGCCGCGTGCAAGGGAGCACGCGTCGGCTCGTCCTTACGGTCACTGGGTCAGTCGCCGTGCTCGTGGCACTCGTCGCGGTGCCCTCGAGCTCCAGCGCAAGCGTCTCACCGATCGGAACCGTCGTCGCGAGTGTCATGGACGGCGTCTCGTGCACGCCAGGCCAGTGCGTCGCCGCCGGCGAGCTGAGCTCTCTAAAGGCGATGCAGTTGTGGACGCTCACCCACGGCCAGTGGGGGGTTGTCTCCCTCCCTCCGAGGGGGTTGCTCGTGAGCATGTCGTGCCCGCAGCTTGGCTCGTGCGTCGGCGTTGGGTATGCCGAGGTTGGTGTGGGTGGGGACTACGTGGGCTTCGCCGAGCAGCTCAAGGCTGGCGTCTGGCATCAATTGCCGCTGCCGTCGGGTACACCGTGGCTCAAGTCGATCTCGTGTGTGTCGTCGACGTGGTGCATGGCCGTCGGTGCCACGACGGTGGCACCGACCAGCGGCGTCGCGCTCGTGTGGAACGGCACGGCGTGGACGCACGTCTCGACCGCGACCGTGTCGTCATCCGCCGGTCTCTGGGGGGTCTCGTGTCTCTCGAGCACTTTCTGCATGGCCGCTGGCTATTTGGACGCCCAACCGCTCGCTGAGTCGTGGAACGGCACCTCCTTCACGGTCACCACGCCGCCGCCAACCCCACCCGTGGAGGGCGGCTCGGGGCTCGACGCCATCTCCTGCACGTCGGCCGGGTTCTGCCTCGCGGTCGGAATCAACACCGGCTGCTGCGGCTCGACCGGCGGCTTCGCGATGACCTGGAACGGGTCCTCGTGGTCCAGCGTGACGATGAGCACCGCGCTCTACGCGGCAGTCTTGACCGGCGTCTCCTGCGCAACCAGCACGTCGTGCCTCGCCGTCGGCACCTCGAGCCCTGCTGACGAGCAGAACTTCCTTCCCTACGCGGACGTCGGGATATGGGGCGGCTCGTCACTGACGGCCGTGCGCGGTGCGGTGGCCGGCAAGCAGAGTGCGCTCGGGGCCGTGTCGTGCACGAGGGCGAACTGGTGTGCCGCCGTTGGCTCGTTCACGACGCGCGGCGGAACCGTCCAGCCGCTCGTCGAGCGATGGGATGGCGTGACGCTGAACCGGATGTTCGCACCGGGATAGCCGGCACCCCGAACCCTTCCGGGCCGGAACCACTTGGAGGAGTGTCCCCCTCTAATGGAGGTCTGCGCATGGCCAAGCGGCCGATCGGGTTACTCCGTTTTTGATGTGCAACTTCTCGGGGACGACCTACGTCCCGAGTTCGTCTGCGGTCCGATCAGATTCTCGCTGTCTTCCTTCGTACGTCGCTCAAGGCGCTGCCCCTTGCGATTGCCCTCCACTTACGCTGGCGACCATCGGAGAGTTTGGGTGACGGGCCGGGTCGAGTAACCGGCAGTTGCGGACACCGATCGCCGACGTCGCGCTCGAGCGTTGTCGTGCAAACGTGACGTCGGCGGTACCCGATCCGTCGCGAGCACGCGTCGCAATTCGGAGATATCGTCGCGCCGGACGAGCCCGACGGAGGGTCGTGTTTCCTTTCGATTCGTAGGAGGCTCCGCGATGGCTACATCGAGGCGATTGAGCAGGATGGTCGCAGTCGGGCTCACGGGCGCGCTCGTCGGGTTCGGGACCATCGCCGCGTTCCCGCAGGCAGCGAGTGCCGTCGGCTGCTCCAAGAGCTGGGCCGCGGCCGTGAGCGGCCTGTGGGCGACGCCCGGGGACTGGAGCCCGAGCGGCGTCCCCGGCCCAGGTGACGACGTGTGCATCACCGTCGCGGGCACGTACGCCGTCACCCTCAACAGCGCCGTCAACGTCAACTCGCTCACACTCGGTGGCGCAAGCGGCACGCAGTCGCTGAGCGTCGCCGGTGACACCGCGCACGGGAACGCGAGCCTGAACCTGGGCGCCGCGAGCACGGTCGGTGCAAACGGCGTATTCCATCTGACCAGCTCGGATAGCAGCGCCTACGCCATGCTGGCCGGTGGGTCCATCGAGAACAGCGGCGCGATCCTGGTCGACCAGGGCAGCGGCGGCATCCGCTACCTACGGTCGGTGATCATCAACGATCCCGGCGCGAACGTGTTGATCTCCGCTGCCGACACACGCGATGACAATGCCTCGCTGATCTCCAACAACGGGACCCTGACGGTGATGGCGAGCGGATCGATCGCCGTGAGCGGCGCGGCCGTCACCAACGGAATAGGCGCCCGCCTGTCGAACAGCGGCGTCTACTACCAGAATGGCGGCACCTTCACGCAGAGCGGCGGGACGATCTCGGGCAACGCCCCGACCCTGCAGGGGGTGGCGGTTGCCGACAGCGCCGGGACGGGCGCACTCTCGCTCGTCGGAGCCAACTCGTTGTCGGGCACCGTCCCGGCCGGCCAGACGGTCACCGTCCTCGGCGACACCGCCCATGGCAACGCAAGCGCAACGCTGAGCGGGACGGTAACCAACGACGGGTCCTTCACCCTCGACTCCACCGACGCGGGCGCGTTCGCGTTGATCAGTGGGGGCACGCTCGACAACTTCTCCTCGGTCAACGCGAACCAGGGCTCCGGCGGCACCCGCTACCTGCGCTCCGACCTCATCAACGAGCCCGCGGGGTCGATCACCTTGGCCAGTGGCGACGTCCGGGCCGACTCCTCCACGGCGATCTCGAACAGCGGCACGTTCACGATCGCCGCGGGCGGCATCGTCACGGCCGGCGCGACCACGTTCACGAACGCGGCGGGCGGGTCGTTTGCGAACTCCGGGACCTACCACCAGTCGAACGGCACGTTCGCGCAGAGCGGCGCGACGCTCACCGGCACGCCTCCCGAGCTGGAGGGCGTGGCGGTCACGGACAGTGCGGGAACTGGCGCACTGGACCTCGTCGGGTCGAATTCCTTGTTCGGCACCATCCCGGCCGGCCAGACCGTCACAGTCCTCGGCGACACCGCGCACGGCAACGCGGGAACGACGCTGAACGGCACGGTGACCAATGACGGCACCCTGACGCTCGACTCGACCGACGGCGGGTCCTACTCGCTGATCGCCGGGGCAGCGAGCCCGCTGCTCGACAACCACGGCACGATGAACCTGAACCAGGGCTCCGGTGGCGTCCGCTACGTGCGAGTGCCGCTCACCAACGAGGCGGGTGGCACCGTCGTGGTCGACAGCAACGACGTGCGGATCGATCAGGCCACGGCGGTCACCAACGACGGCGCGCTCGTCGTGCACCCCGGTGGCGCGGCCGCCCTGAGCGGCGTCCCGCTCACGGACAACGCCGGGTCGACTGTCGCCAACGCCGGCGCGCTGACCGACACGGCTGGCGTCCTCACCCAGAGCGGCGGGAGCCTGACCGCCAACCCGGTGGTGCTCTTCAACTCCGCGCTCGTCGACAGCGGGGGCACGGGCGCCTTGGAGCTCGTCGGCACCGGCAACACCCTGTCGGGGACGATCCCGAGCGGCCAGACCGTCACCGTGCTCGGCGACACCGCGCACGGCAACGCGGGAGCGACACTGAGCGGCACCGTGACCAATGACGGCACCCTGACGCTCGCCTCGACCGACGCAGGCGCCTACGCGCTCACGGCCGGCGGCTCGCTCGACAACTTCTCGACGGTGAACGTGAATCAGGGTGCGGGCGGCCCGCGATACCTGCGCACGCCGATCGCCAACGAGACCACCGGCACGGTCACGATCGGTGCTGCGTCGACGACCAGCGACTTCGGGGACACCTTCACCAACAGCGGGCTCGTCCAGGTCGTCGACGGCGGCCACCTCACCATGACCGGGACGTTCACGAACGCGGCCAGCGGCACGCTCGGCGGCACCGTCAACGGCTCGTCGGGGAGCTCGGGCTACAGCGGCGGAACGTTCGCGCTCGGTGGCACCCTCCAGGTGCTTACCGTCGGCGCCCCGGGGCTCGGCAACATCTACAGCATCGTGTCCGGCGCGACGGTCGGCGGCTCGTTCTCCGCGTTCAGCTACCCGAACGCGGACTACACCGTCGCGATCACGCCGAGCGCGGTCAACGTCACAGTCGTGCCGCCCTTCACGCTGTCGACGCCGAACTTCACAGCCCAGCGCGACATGCCGTTCACGACGAAGGTCGCGACGGTGACCGACCTCCCTCCCGCGGCGTCGTACACCGCGTCGATCAACTGGGGGGATCACCTCACGAGCTCGGGCACGTTCACGCCGAACGGCACGGGCGGCACCTTCGCGGGCTCGCACAACTACCTGGCCACCGGCGTGTTCAGCGTGGTCACGACCGTGCATGCGTCCGACGGCACGACGATCAGCAAGACGTCGCACGTCAAGGTGACCCTGCCACCCGCACCCAAGGTCAAGTCGGTCAGCCCCAAGGCGATCGGTCGCAACTCGACCGTGACGCTCACCATCACCGGCTCGAACTTCACAGCGCACGCGGCTCCATCCTTCAGCGCGTCGGGCATCACGGTCACCTCGACGACGCGTGTCAGCGCCACCACGCTGGTCGTGAAGGTCAAGGCCTCTGCCACGGCGAAGCTCGGCTCGGGCACCGTCACGGTCGCGACCGTTGGCGGCAAGGCGATGTGCAAGCGGTGCCTGAAGGTCAACGCGGCGCCCAAGGTCAAGCGCGTCAGCCCCTCGGCACCCCACGGCCACACCACCGTCGTGCACGTGACGGGCTCGGGATTCAAGGTGGGGCTCAAGGTCACGAGCACGGTCTCGGCCGCGACGCTCGGTGCGCCCACCCACGTCCAGTCGGGCTCGTTCACGATCAGCGTCACCGTGCCGTCCGGCACGGCGCCGGGGGTCTACGTGCTGACCGTCACTAACCCGGACTTCGGCGTGGGGACGGGCAAGATCATCGTCTCTTGATTGTGACGCGAAGGTTCCAGGAGTCCTTGCGGCGCTGTCGCATCGAGCCGCCCATCACGCCCTCCACGCGCAGCGGTCGGGGCACGCCCTCCACGCGCAACGGTCGGGGCCGGATGTCGATTTGATGAGCAACTTGCGGGCAGCGCGTGCACGATGGTGTCGACCACATCGCGTTCACGGTGCTGATCAGGTGTCATTCTGCACCCCCAACGGTGTCCAGTCTCAAGACATA
>PLCI01000102.1 GCA_003135595.1 Acidimicrobiaceae bacterium
CCGACGAGCACGATCCGCTCGCGGATGGTCCGCTCGATGAGCGAGGTCGGGACGTACGTCACCACTGCTCGTTCATGGAGATCGCCCCGACCCGCTGGGCGGGGCCCGCGAGCGTCGCGACACCGTCGCGGAGCATCACGTCGAGGTCCCCGCCGGGGTTCGTCACGGTGACCTGCGAGCTCACGAGGCCGAGGCCGTGGGCAACCGCAGCCACCGCGCACGAGCCGGTGCCGCATGCGAGGGTGAGGCCCGCCCCTCGTTCCACGACTCGGATCGAGAGGTGGTCCGCACCCTGGAGCGTCACGAACTCCACGTTCGCCCCCGAGGCGAGCGCGCCCGCGAGGTCGCGTGCCCGCGCGATGAGCTCGCCGTCGGGGGCACCGTCATCGGCGACCACGACGTGAGGGTTGCCGACGACGGCGAGCACGCCGGTGTCGAGCGTGCCGCCCTTGACCTCGACGGGACCCATGTCGACCGAGCCCCAGGCTCGCGTCCCGCTCGGGTCGAGTGCGATCGTGACGCGTCGCGGGCCTACCTCGGTGGCGACGTCGAGCGTGCCCTCTGGCACGAGCCCGTGGATCGCCGCTGCCGCGACGAGGCATCGCAGCCCGTTGCCCGACAGCTCGGCACCCGATCCGTCGGCGTTGTGCAGCCGCATCGCAAAGCCCTCGTCGCCGAAGAAGCCCTCGATGAGCCCGTCCGCGCCGAAGCCCGTGTGCCGGTCGCACCACTCGACGGCGACAGCGGCGTCGAGGCGTGCGGGGCCGCGCGCGTGCAGCGCGACGAGGAAGTCGTTGCCCGCGCCGTGCCATTTCTCGAGGATCTGGAGCTCGGTCGCGTCACCCATGGGACCGCCAGTCTTCCAGTTCACCCCATCGATCGTGCCGCGAGGCGCACTTGCAGCGCGCGTGTGGCCTCGTCCGGTCCGTCGACCCAGCGGATCCTCGGGTCGCGGCGGAACCATCGCCACTGTCGGCGGGCGAGGCGGCGCGTTGCGGCGATCGCGTTCGCCACCGCGTCGTCGAGCGGTGTCGACCCCTCGAGGTGCTCCAGCAGCTGGTGGTACCCGGCGGCCTGGCGCGCGGTCCTCGAGAGGCCGCCGGGCGCGGCCAGCAGGCCGGGTGGGCCCTCGGCTCCGCCCTCGAGCACGCGCAGCTCGAACCCGGCACGCGCAGNNGCAGCTCGTCGAGCAGGCCGGCGTCCAGCCACTCGTGGAACCGCGTGGCGATGGCCGCGTCCGTGCGCGCCGGGTCGAAGCGGATCCCGATCTGGGCGATGCCGTGGTCCTCGTAGCGCGCGAGCCCGGCGCCGAACGACGAGAACGGCCGCCCGGTGAGTCGGATCACCTCGAGCGCCCGCACCACGCGGCGCTCGTTGCGCGGCTCGATCCGTGACGCGGCGAGCGCGTCGTGCGCCTCGAGCTCGGCGTAGAGCGAGTCGAGCCCGCCCGGCTGGGACGCGGCCACCAAGAGCTCGGCGCGCACCGCCTCGTCGTGCGGCGGGATCTGCAGGGAGTCGACGACGGCGCGGTGATAGAGGCCCGAGCCGCCGACGAGCAGCGCGACGTGGCCGCGGTCGGCGATCGTGGCCATCGCCTCGTCGCACATCGCCTGGTAGCGCCGCACCGAGAGCTCCTCGCCGGGGTCCAGAACGTCGAGCAGGTGGTAGCGAACCTCGGCGCGCGCCGCTGGCGTGGGCTTGGCCGTGCCGAGGTCCATCCCGCGGTACACGGTGAGCGCATCGAGCGCGACGATCTCGGCGTTGCCCAGCGCCAGCGCCGCGCGGTGCGCGGCGTGCGACTTCCCAGAGGCGGTCGCGCCGACGAGCGCGACCGACGCCGTCGTCATCGTGCGGCGATCGGGATCCTCGAGCGGTGCCTTGGCGGGGCGGTCACCTCGACGAGGTCACCGAGCAGATGGTGCGGCGCGCCGTGGGTGATCGCGACGCGCGCGAAGGAGCCCGGGGCGACGTGGTCGCTCGAGGCGTCGAAGTGGACCGGCTTGCCCTGCCGGGTCCTGGCGGTCAGTCGCCCCTGGTCCTTCTTGCTCGTGCCCTCGACNNGACGAGGCGTGCGAATCGCTCCTTCACGACCTCGGGGGGGATGAACGCGTCGGTCATCGCTGCGGCGCGCGTGCCCGGTCGAGGCGAGAAGACGAAGGTGAAGGCGCTGTCGAACTCCGCGGCGGCGACGACCTCGAGCGTGTCGTCGAAGTCGCGGTCCGACTCGCCGGGGAAGCCCACGATCAGGTCCGTCGTGACGGCCAGGTCCGCGATCGCGGCGCGCGCCGCGGCGAGGCGCGCGAGGTAGCGATCGGCGCGGTAGCCGCGCCGCATTGCGGCGAGCACGCGGTCGCTGCCGGACTGCAGCGGCAGGTGCAGCTGCTCGCAGACCGCGGTCGTCTCGGCCATCGCCTCGATCGTCTCGTCGCGCAGGTCCTTTGGGTGCGGGCTCGTGAAGCGCAGCCGCTCGATGCCCTCGACGTCGCCGAGCTCGCGCAGGAGCTGGGCGAACAGCGGGCGCCGCCGCGTCAGGTCGCGCCCGTAGGAGTTGACGTTCTGGCCGAGGACGGTGAGCTCGACGACACCGCGCCGCGCGAGGTCGCGTGCCTCCTCCACGAGCGCGTCCATCGGGCGGCTCACCTCTCTGCCGCGGACCGACGGCACGATGCAGAACGCACAGGAGTTGTCGCAGCCCGTCTGGATGGTCATCCACGCGGCCCACGGGAGGTCGCGCACCGCGGTCAGGGCAGGTGCCTGGTCGCCGGACGCCGTCGGCTCTGGCGCGTCGAGGATCTCGACGATCGGCCCCTCGGAGCGGGCGCGCCGCAGGAGCGAAGGGGCCGCGGCGAGGTTGTGGGTGCCGAAGACCACGTCGACGTGCTCGGCGCGCTCGAGCACGAGCCCGCGGTCCTTCTGGGCGAGGCAGCCGCCGACGGCGATCTGCAGATCGGGACGCCGCTCGCGGAGGGCCTTGAGGTCCCCCAGGTGCCCATAGAGGCGGTTGTCGGCGTTCTCGCGGATGCAGCACGTGTTGAGCACGACGAGGTCGGCGGTCTCGACGGAGTCAGCAAGCACCATGCCGTCCTCGACGAGCAGACCCGCGAGCCGCTCGGAGTCGTGCTCGTTCA
>PLCI01000052.1:0-206 GCA_003135595.1 Acidimicrobiaceae bacterium
CACGTCGCCCAGATCGTGACGTTCTCGACGATCAAGGCGCGCGCGGCGGTGCGTGACGCCGCGAGGGTCCTTGGCTACGACTACGCGCTCGGGGACCGGATCGCCAAAGCCATGCCGCCCCTCGTGATGGGCCGCGACACCCCGCTCGCGGCGTGCTTCGAGAAGATCCCCGAGCACGAGGACGGCTACGCCGCGTCCGCCGAGCT
>PLCI01000052.1:255-2265 GCA_003135595.1 Acidimicrobiaceae bacterium
CCGATCGTCACCCAGTACGAGATGCACGGCGTCGAGGCGCTCGGGCTGCTCAAGATCGACTTCCTCGGACTGCGCAACCTCTCGGTCCTCGAGCGCACGTGCGACCTCGTCGAGGCGCGCGTGGGCGAGCGCCCCGACCTCGACAACCTGCCGCTCGACGACCTCGAGGTCTTCGCCATGCTGTCGAGGGGCGACTCGATCGGCGTCTTCCAGCTCGAGGGCGGGCCGATGCGCGCGCTCATGCGCCGGCTCGCGCCGTCGTCGTTCGACGACATCGCAGCACTTGTCGCGCTCTACCGGCCGGGCCCAATGGCGCACAACATGCACAACCTCTACGCCGACCGCAAGAACGGCCGCGAGCAGATCATCTACGAGCACCCGGACCTCGAGTCGATCCTCGCGGACACCTACGGGCTCATGATCTACCAGGACTCGGTGATGCGCGTCGCACAGAAGATGGCGGGGTACACGGCACCCGAGGCCGACAACCTGCGCAAGGCGTGTGGCAAGAAGATCCGCGAGCTGATCGCCCTCGAGCGCGAGAAGTTCGTCGCGGGATGCGTGACCATGGGCTACGACAAGGCGCTCGGGACGAGGCTCTTCGACATCATCGAGCCCTTTGCCGACTACGCGTTCAACAAGCCGCACGCGTACGGCTACGGCCTCATCGCCTACCAGACCGCCTGGTGCAAGGTCCACCATCCCGTCGAGTACCTCGCCGCCCTGCTGACCTCGGTGCGCGACGACAAGGACCGCACGGCGGTCTACCTCGCCGAGTGCCGGTCCCTCGGGATCGACGTGACGGTGCCCGACGTCAACCTCGCCTTCTCGGACTTCACGCCGTCGATCACTGACGAGCACAAGGTCGTCTTCGGGCTCGCCGCGGTGCGCAACGTCGGCGAGAGCCTCGTCGACCGGATCGTCGCGGAGCGCAACGCGTCGGGGCCGTTCGCGTCGGTCTATGACTTCGTCCGACGCGTCGACCCGCTCGTGCTGAACAAGCGCACGATGGAGTCGCTCATCAAGGGCGGGGCGTTCGACTCCTTCGGGGTCCCGCGCAAGGGGCTGTACCTCGTGATCGAAGAGCTGGTCGCCCGCACGCTCGAGCGACGCCGTGAGCACGACGCGGGAATCGCCACGCTGTTCGCCGCGGCCGCGGAGGCGGCGGGGGAGGGACAGGGCACCTGGGAGGGCACCGAGCTCGCGATCCCGGACCAGGAGTTCACGCGCCACGAGCGGCTCCGGTTCGAAAAAGAGATGCTGGGGCTCTACGTATCGGACCACCCGCTCCTCGGCGCGGCGAGCGCGCTCGCGCGCTACACCGATCACACCATCGCCGACGCGAAGGAGCTCGCCGAGCTCCCGAGCAGCGACTCGCCGGTGCTCAAGGTTGGCGGCGTCGTCACCGACGTGCAGCGACGGTTCTCCAAGCGCGGCGAGGAGTGGGCACGTTTCACACTCGAAGACCTCGGTGGCGCGATCGAGGTCTTGTGCTTCTCCAAGCCGTTCGCCGACTACGGCGCGATGCTCGAGTCCGACGCCGTCGTCGTCGTGACCGGACGCCTCGACACCCGAGAGGACGCCCCGAAGCTCGTCGTCATGTCGGTCGGCACCCCGCGNNTTCGTCGCGCACCTGAAGGGCGTGCTCGCCGAGCACCCCGGGGCCTCCCCGGTCCAGCTGCTCTTGGTGGGCACCGAAGAGCGCACGATCCAGCTGCCCGCGGAGTTCTCCGTCGACGTGCGAGCGGTGGTCGGGGTGCTGCGCACGCTGCTCGGCCCCGACGCGATCGCCGCCTGAGCCACCGGGGCGCACCGCCCCAGGTGCCACGATGGCGAGGTGCACGTGCCGGCGGTGGACCGCCCGATCGACGACGAGGAGTGGCGGGCGTTCGTGCGCGCAGAGGGCTTCGGGCACCTGGTGGCGGCCGGCGCCGGTCGTGACGTCCCGGTCGTCGTGCCGACCCAGTACGTCTTCGACGATCCCGTGGTGCTGGCCCACGTCGCCGTGCC
>PLCI01000052.1:2345-4046 GCA_003135595.1 Acidimicrobiaceae bacterium
GTCGAGGATCCCGACGCGCTCGCCGCGCTGCTCGGCCGCCAGCTTGGCGCGCTCCAAGGTGACGTCGAGATCGCAGAGCCCTTGGTCGAGCACCGGGCCCGGCTCGCCGCGATCCGCGGACTCGTGCTGCACGTCGAGTCCGTCGACGCGAAGTTCAAGTTCGGGGGCAACGTCGACGAGGCGCACCGGCGCGCCGTCCTCGCGCGACTCGAGGAGCGCGGCTGGCCCCGCGACGAGGCGGCCGCCGCGCACCTGCGGCGCCGGATCGGCGGGAACTCCTCGCGCTTCTCAGCGTTCCGACGCTGACCTAGGGGCGGATCGACTGGGCGAAGCGGAACACGTCGTCGGGGTCGATGGCGCGCTTGACCGCCCTCAGCCGCGCGAGGTTCTCGCCGTAGTACGCCTCGGCGAAGTTGGTCAGCGTCGGGTCGATGTAGTTCTGGTACGCGCCGGTGCTGGGGTCATAGACGGTGGCGCGGACGTGCTCGAGCCAGCGCGCCCCCGCGGCCACGGTGCGCATCGGGGTCGCCGCCGTCCAGTTGAAGGACGACTGGATGCTCGCGAGGTAGCGGCGGTGGACGAACGCCGTCTCGGTCGGGGAGACCGCGTTGACCGCGCCGCCGAGCGCGTCGAAGACCAGGCCACCGCCGAGCCCGGGCAGGTCGGCTGCGAGCCGGTCCACGGCGGTGACGGCCGCGCTGAGCCGGTTGGCGCCCATCGGCGCCGAGACGTAGTTCGACGACGCGGTGAAGGCCTGCCTCGAGAGCGCGCCGTGCGGGAACGTGGTGTCGAGGTGGCACGCCGCGACGGTGAGCCCGCTGCAGCCCGACTCGACCATCATCTCGTTTACGTAGGTCTCGTCGCCGAGGAACGAGTACGTCGGCGCGGGCAGCCGCGTGAGCAGGGGCGCGAGCCATGCCGCGGTCTGGCCGCTGTGCGCGCATGACACGCCCGCGACGCGCAGCGACGTGCCCGCGCCGCTCAGCAGCTGGCAGTTGGACCACACCGCCTCGTTGACCGTGCGGCTCCAGTCCTGCCACTCGCCGAGCACGTCGTGGGCGGCAGACCAGGCGAAGTCGTAGGTGAAGAGCGTGATCGGGGGCAGCGCGTGGGTGGCGAACTCGAACGACGTCGCGACGCCGAAGTTGCCGCCGCCGCCACCGCGGCACGCCCAGAACAGCGCCTCGTCGTGCTCCGGTGAGCAGCGCAGCACCTGTGCGTCAGCGGTGACGAGCGTCACGGCTGCGAGGTTGTCCGCGGCCAGCCCGTAGCGGCGTGCGAAGACCCCCACACCGCCGCCCAAGGTGAGCCCCGCGATCCCGACGGTCGGGCAAGAGCCGCCGGGGACGAGCTGGCCGTGGGTGCCGAGGACGTTGTACACGTCGATGAGCCGCGCGCCCGAGCCGACCACGGCGGTCCGGCCGGGGGCAGACGCCGGCACGACCCCTGCGATCGGCGTCACGTCGATGACCAGGTGGCCCGAGCCGCTCGAGTAGCCCCCGTAGCTGTGGCCGCCCGAGCGCACCGCGATCTCGAAGGCGTGGTCCCGGGCGAAGGCGATCGATCGCGCCACGTCCTCGGGGCCCGCGCAATAGGCGATGGCGAGGGGGGCGAGCGCGTCGAACCTCGGGTTGTAGAGGAGCCTTGCGACCGGGTAGGCCCGCTCCCCGGGGCGCACCAGGTGGCCCTTCAGCGACGCGG
>PLCI01000052.1:4124-4715 GCA_003135595.1 Acidimicrobiaceae bacterium
GGCACGCTCGGAATGTACGCCCCGCGCGCCCCCTGGGGGGAGTTGGGCACCCCCCTCGGGACCCACCCTTCGAAGTCCCGTAGAATGGATCCTCATGACGATGTGTGCGAGCACCAAGGACACGACTGCGCTCTCGGATGCCGAGCTGGTGGAGATGGCGGACATGTGCGTCGACCGCGACCCCAAGTTCGACATCGGCTTCCTCTCCAAGCAGCGCGAGGAGTGGGTGCTCGTGACGACCGTGCGCGACGGGAACAAGCTGCGCGGGTACTCCTTCTGCACGCTCGAGCGCATCGGGGGCACCCCGTCGCTCCTCTTGGGTGTCGGCCTCGTCGACCGCAACGCCAAGTCCGACCAGACCCTCAAGTGCCTGCTCTCGGACCAGTTCCGCCGCGCGCTGCTGGCCTTTCCCGACGAGGACGTGCTGCTGGGCTCGCGTCTCACCTCACCCGACGGCTTTCGCGCCTTCACCGGTCTCGAAGACGTCGTGCCCCGTCTCGGCTACAAGCCGACCGGCGAGGACCGCGCCTGGGGCCGACGACTGGCCAAGCGCTTCGGCTCGGAAAAGTCGATCGACGACAAGACCTTCAT
>PLCI01000005.1 GCA_003135595.1 Acidimicrobiaceae bacterium
CCGGCGGCCACCGCCGCGGCCGAGCCGCCCGAGGACCCGCCCGGCACCCGGGCATGGTCGCGGGGGTTGCGCGTCGGCCCGAACGCGGAGTTCTCCGTCGAGGACCCCATCGCGAACTCGTCGAGGTTCGTCTTGCCGACGGGGATCGCGCCGGCGCCCACGAGCCGATCGACGACCGTGGCGGTGTAGGGGGGACACCAGCCCTCGAGGATCCGGCTCGCAGCCGTCGTCGGGACGCCACGGGTGCACAGGTTGTCCTTGAGCGCGATGGGCACCCCTGCGAGCGGCCCGGGGTCCTCGCCGTTGGCGACGGAGCGGTCGACGCGCTGCGCGGCGGCGAGCGCGCCCTCGGCGTCGACGTGCAGGAAGGCATTGAGCTCGCCGTTGCCCTGCGCGATCGCGGCCAGGGCCGCCTCGGCCAGCGTCGTGGCGGTCGTGTCGCCGGTCCGAACCGCTGCGGCGAGCTCGATCGCGCTCGTCACGGCGCGTCACCGATGATCTGGGGCACGCAGAAGCGGTCGTCCTCGACGGCTGGCGCCTGTGCGAGCACCTCGTCTCGGTCGAGGCACTCGACCACGACGTCCTCGCGGAGGAAGGCGGCCGCCGCGAATGGGTGCGCCGTCGGGGGCGTCGACTCGAGGTCGAATGCCTCGAGGTCCTTCGCGTGGTCGAGCACCGCACGAAGCTGGTCCGTGTAGCGCTCGAGGTCCTCGCCGCTGATGTCGAGCCTCGCGAGCCTCGCGACGTGCGCGACGTCCTCGCGCGAGAGCGCCGTCACTCCGACTCGAACGCGGCGTCGAGGAATCGGCAGGTCTCCGACTCGATGAGCTCGGCGTCGAAGTCGAGTGTGGCGACGTGGTAGCTGCGCTCGAGCCAGAGGTGCTCGACGGGTCCTGACGCCTTCGCGACGACGAGCTCGGAGTTGTCGGTCGTCACCACGTGGTCCTGGCGGCTCGTGAGCACGAGCGTCGGGCACGTGATCGCTCCGAGCGAGCCCGCGACGTCCTCGAGCGCGTCCATGAGGCTCGCCGCCGCCTCGATCGGCACCGCGGCGTAGCCGTACTCGTCGCCGCCCGGTCGGGCGATGTCGTTCGCCACGCCGTCGATCGTGACGATGCCCGCCGCCACGAGGTCCTTCACACCGTCGCGGAGCTCCTTGGCGATCGGTTGGACGAGCGGGTTGATGAGCACGAGGGCCGCGAGCTCGGGACGCTGCTCGGCGAGCCACGCCGCCAGCCCCCCGCCCATCGACAGGCCGACCACGGCGACCCGACGGCATCGCGCCGCGAGGGCGTCGTACGCGGCGGCTGCCGCACCCGACCAGTCCTCCCAGCGCATCGCGACCAGGTCCTCGACCGCGGTGCCGTGGCCCGGGAGGAGCGGCAGCTCGACGGCATAGCCGAGGTTTGCCAACGCGTCGGCGATCGGTCGCATCGAGAACGGGCAGCCCGTGAACCCGTGGAGCACGACCACGCCGAGGTCGCCGCCGCTCGCGGAGAAAGGCTCGCACCCCGACGTGACGGGCGCTGCCATGGCGGCCGAGCCTACCTGCGCCGTTATCCTTCGCCGGTGCCGACGGGCGAGGTCACCCACAAGTTCGTGTTCCTGAGCGACGAGTGGATCAAAGCCGTCGCTGCGCTGCGCGACGAGTACCACACCCAGGGCTCGACCGCGCCCCTGACGCTGCGCGCGAACCTCGTCGTGACCGAGGTCCCCTTCTCGAGCGAGGAACTGCTGGCCCACCTCGACACCTCGCGCGGCGGGCTCGTGATCGACCGTGGCCACCTCGAGGGACCCGACCTGTCCGTGACCGTCACCTGGGCGACGGCAAAGGCGCTGCTCGTCGAGGGCAATCCGCAGGCCGCTCTCAGCGCGTTCATGGAGGGCAAGGTCCGCATCGAGGGCGACGTGGGCAAGCTCATGGCCTTCCAGTCCGGCGTGATCGACGCGAACACGCACGAGATCGCCGCGCGCGTACGAGCCCTGACGGCCTAGCGGGTCGCGTCGCGCACCGCGAGCAGGGAGTCCTGCGCGGTGCGCGAGAGCGGCCGCAGCCCGACCGCGGCGATCACCGCGGCCGCGGCGAGCGCGGTGCCGACGATGAACGGGACACGGAACGTGGCGAGCAGCGCCACGTGGTTCGACGAGTGCGTCGTGAGCCCTCGCTGGCGCATGATGCCCTGCTGGATCGTGGTGACGACCTGGATGCCCGCAACCTCGCCCACCTGCATGGCGAGTATCTGCGCCGCGGACATCACCCCGAAGTCGGACTCCGAGACCTCGTTCGCCATCAGCGACGACGTCGCCGGCATCGCGACGCCCATCCCGAACCCCGACAGGGCGAGCGCGACGACAAGGAAGAGCAGGGGTGTCGTCGGCCCCATCAGCGCGAAGAGGACGAGCGACGCGCACAGTGACGACGTGCCGACGACCGCCGTCGTGCGCTCCCCCACCCTGGCCGCTGCATAGCCAGCGATCGGTGAGAACACCGCGAAGCACAGCGGTCGAGCGATCGAGACAAGTCCGACCTTGGTCAGCGAGAAGCTGTAGCCGAGCTCCATCACGAGCGGCGCGAGGAAGAACGCCGCGAAGTACGCGAAGTTCGCCGAGCAGCGCAGCACCATCGGCAGCACGAAGTTGCGCCGATGGAAGTACTGCGGCGGGATGAGGGGGTTGGGCGCCGTTCGGATGCGCCGCACGAACACGCCGATCCCGAGGGTCGTCGCGAGCCAGCACACCCACGCCGCCGGCGACATCCAGCCGATCTCGTGGCCGAGCGAGAGACCGAGCATGAGCGCGGTGACCGAGCCCGAGAGCGACCACGAGCCGACCCAGTCCATGTCCTTGAACGCCCGAACGACATCTGCGCGCTCGGTGAGCTCGCCGTCCTTGGCGCTCCGCGGCAGCACCACGGCGACGACGCAGACGGCAACCGCCAGCAGGACGAGCTGTGCCCAGAACAGCGAGCGCCACCCGAAGTATTGGATGACCGGCGACCCGATTGACACGCCAAGGACGGGACCGCCAGCCCCCACGAGGGACCACCAGCCCATCGCCTTCACCCGCTCGCGCGGGGGGAACGCCGACATGATCAGCGCCATCGACGCGGTCCCCGTCGCCGCACCCTGGATGCCGTCGAGCGCGCGCGCCGCGATGAGGAGGCCCGCGGTCGGGGCGAGCGCGGTCAGCAGGGCCGACACCATCGCGCCGGCGAGCCCAAGCAGGTACAGCCGTCGGTGCCCGAAGACGTCCCCGAACTTCCCGAACAGCGGCGCGGCGAGGCCGTACGCAAGGAGCGGCCCGATCATCGTCCAGGTGAGGACCGTGAGCGAGGTGCCGAACTCGTGGGCGACCCTCGGCAGGGCGACGATGAACACCGTGAAGGTGAAGTTGAGCGCGAGCAGCCCCGCGAGCAGCGAGCCGAGCACCCACCAGCGGTGCCGGTCCGAGGAGAGTGCGCGCTGCTGGACGCGCGAGGTGAGCAGCGCGATCCAGTTGAGGTCCGACGCCGCTTCTGACCCGCTTGTGCCGAATGCGGTGGCGGCGGGGTCCGCGCGCGAGTCGAGCAGCTCGTCGGGATCGTCGAGACGTGTGCGCGACCCGCCGGACTCGGGCGGGCTCACTGCAGCAGCTTGGGCAGCCCCGCCTCGAGCTCGTCGATCGTGAACCGGTCGCCCTTTTCGAGCGTCTCGGTCATCGTCCAGTTCTGGAAGAGCCGGATCACGCCGCCCTGGACGAAGAAGACCTTGCCCGACGCCACGCAGTTCTCGGTCGCGAGCCACGCCACGAGCGGCGAGACGTTCGCGGGGTTCCACACGTCGAACTTCGCGACGTCCTCGGGCTCGGCGACCATGTCGGAGAGGCCCGGGGTGTTCTCGGTCATGCGCGTTCGCGCGGCGGGCGCGATGGCGTTCGCACGCACGCCGTAGCGACCGAGCTCGTCGGCGATGATGACCGTGAAGGCAGCGATGCCGGCCTTTGCCGCGCCGTAGTTCGACTGGCCGATGTTGCCGAGCAGTCCCGAGGTCGACGAGGTGTTGACGATGCTCGCCTTCACCTCGTTGCCGTCCTTCGCCCGCTCGCGCCAGTACGCGGCGGCGTGTCGGCTCGGGACGAAGTGACCCTTCAGGTGCACCCGCATCACCGCGTCCCAGTCCTCCTCCGAGAGGTTCACCAGGACGCGGTCCCGCAGGATCCCGGCGTTGTTCACGAGCACGTGAAGGTCGCCGAACGCCTCGACGGCGCTCTTGATCAGGTTCGCGCCGCCATCCCAGTCAGCAACGTCGTCATGGTTCGCGACCGCCTCGCCACCGAAGGACTTGATCTCCTCGACGACCTGCTCGGCCGCCGACGTGGCCTCCGCCTCACCGTGCAGGCCGCCTCCCAGATCGTTGACGACGACCTTGGCGCCCTCGGCTGCGAAGAGCAGCGCGTGCTCGCGGCCGATGCCGCGCCCCGCGCCCGTGATGATCGCCACGCGGCCGTCCAGTGCACCCATTGCAGCCTCCTCGTCCCGGCGCCCACACTACTGAGGTGCGCGCGCACGCAAAAAGCGGCACGGGCGCCACGCGGGCGCCGCGACGAGGGCTCAGACCGACGCGGTAGCGGAGGCAACGGCTCGTGCATCGAGGATCCAGGGCTCGGTCGTCAGCTGCTCGCGAACGTGCGCAGGTTCGCAGGGGCGAATCGCTGGTGATAGGTGAAGATCGATCCGGCGAGGATGACGAGCCCAGCGCGTCGAGTATCCCGCGGCTCGTGACGGTCCGGCTCGAGCTCGCGAGGAAGACCGTGGGCGAGATCAGCCCGAAGACGAGCCACAGCGCGACGATCAGGCTGAGCACGACGATGAGGATCGCGACGAACGAGGTGAGCGCGACGTAGCTGCGAATCACCGCTTGGTGGGCCCGCTTGGGTCCGCCTCAGGGTCCGCGAGCGCGTTGCCCTTCTTCAGGTGTATGAACCCCGCACCGCCCGCGAAGACGACGAGGAGCGCACCCAGGACGCACGCACGGATCGCATCATCCCTATAGGACACGCCGGATGGGTTCGGGCGACCGCCGATGAGGTTGATCAGCGAGAACGCCGCTGCGGCGATCCCGAAGTAGGCGACCCACAAACGGGAACGCCCCCGAGAACAGGTGCGCGGCGATCGGCCGTCTCCTTGAGAGATCCGAGTCGGTACGGTTCCCGCGGCCACGCTGCGAGTCGGGCCCTTGGGCGACGGGGATGGTCGCTCAGCGGGATCGGCGCATGAACCTCTGCCAGAAGTCGGTGTCGCGGGCGTGCGCGTGGTAGTGGTCCGGGATGTTGCGCATGTGGTCGTCGATGCGGTAGCCGTCAGGCCCGAAGCGCGCGTCCGCCACGGCGCGCAGCCGCTCCGTCAGCAACGCGAGCACGTCGTCGGGCGGCACGGCCTGGTGCACGCGCCACACGACCATGGGCACCTCGCAGATCTCGCAGTCCGCGATCCAGCAGAGATCATCGTCGTAGTACCAGGTCGTCATGCGCGTTGCCTCGCACAGCTCGCAGCGCTCCGTGGGCACGCGAGTCCGCCTAGTGCGCGTACAGCGCGACCCCGGAGCCCTGCGCAACGACGGTGCCGGCAGGAGGTTCGGTCGTCCAGTGGTGCGATTTCGTCGAGCCGTGCACGGCGATCACCGTGAGGCCTGCGCGGCTGATCCACAGCTCGGCCTTGAGGAGGGAGAGGTGGCCCAGCGACGGAACCGTGGCGGGCGCGCCCATGGACACGACGACGCTGACCGCCTGGCCGGGCTGGAGCGGCGCGTGCGCCGCCGGCGTCGTCGAGATCACGTTGCCCGCGCGAATCGAACGTGAGAAGGCGTACGACACCTTGGGCACGAAGCCCAGGCTGCGCAGCGCGTTGACCGCGGACTGCCCCGCGTGGCCGACCTCGTTCGGGACGGGCACGGGCTGCGGCCCCCTCGAGAGCTGCAGGGTGAGCCCGCTGCCGTACGCGGCGGACCTCGGGTCGACGGTGTTGCCCGCGTAGAGCGCGAGCACCCGGCCGGCGGGGACCGTCGAGGAGTACGCCTCGAACGAGATCGGGATGGTGGCGGAGAAGCCGGCCGCGGCGAGCGCCGCGACCGCGCTCGGACCCGACCGGCCGAGGACCGGGGGCACGGGCTCGGGGGGCGGCCCGCCCGAGGCGACGACGTGGACCGTGCTGCCGTCGGGCACCTTGGCGCCGATGCCCGGGTGCTGGGAGATGATGTGGTCGAACGGCACGGTCTTTGACTGCTGGAAGTTCGAGATGTCGACGGTGACCTGGTGCGACGCAAGGAGCGCTCGGGCGCGCGACACGATGTCGCCAACGAGCCTCGGCATCGCGAACGTCGGGGTCGTGGTGCCACGTGACGCGTACACGCCCCCGGCGGCCGCGACGGCGAGGACCACGAGCACGACCGCGACCGCGGGCCAGCCACGACGCCGGCGGGTGTCGGTCGAGGAAGGCCCCACGGGGGGCCGGTCCGCCGTGACGGTCACGTCAGCGAGCGAGGTCGAACCCACCATGGTGGTGTCGGCACCGGCGACCCCGACCGTGGTCACGTCGAACGCCGTCGACGTCCGGCGCGGGTTCACGGGCGGCTCGACGGGTGCGGGCGGCGTCGCCGTCACCGCGTGCGTGCCGGTCCCCCGTGCGGTGCGCACGACTCGGTGCTGGCCCGTCAGCTCCTCGGTCGTCGGTGGATGGAACCCGATCGATGACGCGTGCCGACCGCCGCGCATGCCGCCTGGGTCCGGCAGCATCCGTGCGAGCTCGCTGAGTCGAGCAGCGAGCGTCGCTGCGTCGAGGCGCCCGGCGGGATCCGGCGCCGCTGCCGCGACGAGCACCGCGCTGAGCGGGCCGAGTCGGGGGTGGTCCGGGAGCACCGCGTCGACCCGGGCGTTCAGCGTCGCCACCTGGGTGTCCGCGGCGAACGGGACGACGCCCGTGAGGCACTCGTAGAGCACGAGCGCGAGCGAGTAGACGTCGGCCTTGCCGTCGACCCCGAGCCCGCGCGCCTGCTCGGGGGACGTGTAGCGGACGGTCCCGATCAGCCCCTCGGGCTCGGTCCAGGCGGCCTCGGCGAGCGCGCGAGCGACGCCGAAGTCGGTGATCCTGATCCGGCCCGCGTCGTCGAAGAGCAGGTTGGAGGGCTTCACGTCGCGATGGACGAACCCGCGGGCGTGCGCGTAGGCGAGGCCGTCAGCGGCTTGGGCGCCGATCGAGACCGCCTGCTCGATCCGCAGGCTCCCCTGGTCATCGAGGACGTCGCGCAGCGAGCCCCCGACCAGGTACTCGGTCACGAGCCAGGCATCGCCGTCGGCCTCGCCCCAGTCGAAGACGCGCAGCACGTGCGGGTGGTTGAGCCCCGCGACCGCCACGGCCTCGGCGCGGAAGCGCTTGAGGAACGCGGAGTCCGTGGACAGGCCGGTCCGAAGCATCTTGACCGCGACCTCGCG
>PLCI01000046.1:0-2405 GCA_003135595.1 Acidimicrobiaceae bacterium
GACAGCTCGTAGTCGAGCCGCTCGCGCACGACGTCGGGGATCGGCTCGCCGTAGCGCCGCTTCGCGCCCTCGAAGGTGAGCTCGCGGAGGTAGGTCGTGGCCCGGTCCTCGTAGGTCGCGCCGGTGATGCGCTCGGGCACCTCGAACTCGGGAAGCGAGGGATGACCGAACTCGATCTCGACGTTCGTCCGCTCCGCGATCACGAGCGTGTTGTCGCACGAGTCGATGACGTCGCGGAAGAGGTGGCGCATCTCCGCGGCGGTCTTCAGGTAGTGCTCTTGTCCTTGGAAGCGGAATCGCTTCTCGTCGTCGAGGAGCGCGCCGGTCTGCACGCACAGCAGCGCGTCGTGCGACGTCGCGTCGTCGCGGTGCGTGTAGTGGCTGTCATTGGTCGCGAGCAGCGGCGCGCCGAGCTTGCTCGCGATCTCGATCAGCTTGGGGTTCGTCTGGCGCTGCTTGTCGAGCCCGTGGTCCTGCAGCTCGATGAAAAAGGAGTCCTTGCCGAAGATCTCCTGCAGGCGCGCCGCTCGCTCGAGGCCCCCGCGGTCGTCGCCCGCGAGCAGCGCCTGCAGGACGACGCCACCCAAGCAGCCGCTCGTCGCGATGAGCCCCTCGTGGTGGCGCGCCAGCAGCTCCCAGTCCACTCGCGGCTTGTAGTAGTAGCCCTCAAGGAACGCCGCCGAGGAGAGCTTGAGCAGGTTGGCGTACCCGAGGTTGCTCTCGGCGAGCAGCGTGAGGTGGTAGTAGAGCTTGCCGCCCTCGGCGTCGCCCCCGGTGTCGTCGACGCGGCCCCGGCGCACCGGTCGCTCGTGTCGGGACTCGAGCGCCATGTACGCCTCGGTGCCGATGATCGGCGCGACGCCGCTCGCGCGGCACGCCTCGTAGAAGTCGAGGACGCCGTAGAGGTTGCCGTGGTCGGTGATGCCGAGGGCCGGCTGGCCGTCGACGACCGCAGCGGCAACCAGCTCATCGATCCTCGAGGCGCCGTCGAGCATCGAGAACTCCGTGTGGGTGTGCAGGTGGACGAAACTCGACGACACCTGACCCCTCCTGAGACTCGCGGACTACACCGATGTGACTCGCAACTTAGTGCCAGGCCGCGACCGCATCGGGGGGCTTCGCGTCGAGGCACGCGCCGAGAGATGCTCGGCCCGCGGGGCCGATCACTGCTGTGTGACTCAGAGGTAGGTGCCCGCCCGAGGGACCTGCTCGCCGTCGGGTCCACCGGGGAGCTGGCGGTGCCGGAGCTCTTCGAGCTGGGCACGTGCCGCCATCTGCTGGGCCATCAGGGTCGCCTGGATGCCGTGGAAGAGGCCCTCGAGCCAGCCCACGAGCTGGGCCTGTGCGACCCGGAGCTCGGACTCGGTCGGCACACCCTCGCCGAAGGGGATCGACATGCGATCCAGCTCCTGGGAGAGGTCGTCGGACAGGGCCGTCTCGAGCTCGCGGACCGACTGCTCGTAGATCTCGCGAAGGCGGGTGCGCCCCGGCTCGTCGAGCGAGGCGGTGCGCACCTCGTCCAGGAGCTGCTTGACCATCGACCCGATCCGCATCACCTTTGCGGGCGACTCGACCATGCCCGCCGACTCGATCGTCGAGCCGTCGAGCTGGGACGGGTCGAGCACCTCGTCGGGCCCGATAGGCACGGGTGGCGCCTGGGCGTCAGCGTTTGCGTCGGTCATGCCCTCAGCATGCCAGCCCACCAGCACCGATCGCCCGGATGCGGGACCGTCGGTAGTCTCGCGTGGTGCGGGTCTCAACGAGGGGTGACTACGCCAGTCGCGCGCTGCTCTCCTTGGCCCTGCACGACGATGGAGGGCCTACCTCGGTGCGCGATATCGCCGAGCGGACGGGGCTGCCCCAGCCCTACCTCGAGCAGATCCTCCTCACGCTCAAAGGCGCCGGCATCGTCCGGTCGAAGCGAGGGGTCGGCGGCGGCTATGTCCTGGCCCGTGGCGCCGAGGCGATTACACTGGCAGAGATCGTTTCGGCGGTCGATGGGCCGATCCAGGCGGGGGACTTCGGCCAGCCTCATGAGGGCGGGGCGTGCGACCACGAGGGCCAGTGCGTCCTGCTCGCGGTCTGGGCCGAGGTGTCCGCCCAGTTGCAGGGCCAGCTGCGCGGGGTCACCCTTGCCGACATGGTCCGAAAGGCGAGGGGCACCGCCCGGGTGTGACGGGAATGTCCTGTCACATCAGAGCGTTAGAAGTATCTGGCGCGAGGTCTCCGTGTGGGGACGGCACCTTGGGCCTAAGACCGGTATCGAAGGAGTGTTGCTAGATGCAAAGTTCGCGACGCGGGGCCACCAACACCGCTGACACACTGGGCTTGCTGCTGCGGGACCTGGACCGCTACCCCATGCCCAACTACGACGAGCAGGTCGAGCTCGCCAAGCGGGTCGCGGC
>PLCI01000046.1:2430-9996 GCA_003135595.1 Acidimicrobiaceae bacterium
TGGTGGATCCGCCAGGCGCTCCAGCGCGCTGTCCAGCAGCACGGTCGCACGATCCGGATCCCACTCGAGGTCGGCGAGCTGCTCCAACGCTTGGAGGCAACGACCGCTGAGCTCACGAGCCAGCTGGGCCGGCGTCCCACGGACGAGGAGATCGAGGCTGCCACGGGCATGACCCGCGCGGAGCGGGCGAACCTCACCGGGCTCGCGGGCGTCACCGCCAGCCTCGACCAGCCGGCGTCGGCTGACTCGACGACCGTGCTCGGTGAGCTCGTCGCCCCGGAGAACGACGACTGGGTGAACGACGTCGAGCAAGAGATGATGGCGGACCAGCTGCATGGCGCGCTCGACCGCCTGGACGACCTGCAAAAGCAGGTGCTCGCGATGCGCTTCGGGCTCGACGGCGCGACGCCGCTCAGCCTTCAGGCGACCGCGGACCGTCTCGGCATCGGTGTGCGCCGGGTGCGTCGCGCCGAGGAAGAGGCGCTTGCCGAGCTCCGCGACGACAGCGACGTCATCGCGGTGCACGAGCCCGCCTGATCACCGACAGCAACGCGATTGAGCCAGCAGACCCTCAGTCGCGACGGAAGCGGCCCCGGCGCCCGTAGACCTCGAATCCCAGACGCCGGTACAGCGAGATCGCGCGAGGGTTGTCAGCGCTCACGCTGAGCCACGCTGCCTCGGCCCCTGACTCGGCGATCCTCTGCAGCGCGAAGCTGACCAGCTCGGTCCCGATGCCTCGGCGCCTCGCGTCGGGCACGACGCCCACCTGCACGATCCACGCGCCCGCGACGAGGACGAAGCCGGCCGGCATCTCCTGGAGGAACACGACGATCGACGAGTCGCTGGAGAAGTCATCGTCGCTCGTCATCTCCTTCGTCCAACGCTCGAGCGTCCAGCCGGGGAAGCCGGGCCGGGCGCTGAATGACGCCACGTAGGCATCGAAGAAGTCCCGAGCGGACCGCGTGGACCACGCCGTGCTCGCCTCGAAGCGTCCGTCGGGAGGGAGCGCTGACGTCGTCCGGCGCATCACGATCTCTTCGAAGACGCCGTGAAACCCGTGGCGGGCGAACAGCTGCGCCGCAGGATCGCTCAGCGACTCGGAGCGCACCACGAGTTGCGGGCCGCCCACGCTCGTCGCCCATCCGAGCAGCGACGTGCCGAGTCCCCGCCCGCGGTGCGCGGGGTCCACGGCGCCCACGAACTCCATGGCGCCCGTCGTCGGAGCGGCGTGCAACGCGCCAGCGGCCGCGAGGTTGCCGTGCTCAGAGCGCGCGCAGACCCCCTCGCCTGCCAAGAAGAGCTGCCGCACCATCTCGGGCCCCATGGTCATGGGCAGGCCGCCGTCGTGCTCGAGGCACCGACGCATGAGCCCGCACAGGTCGACCTCGTCGCCGTCGAGCAGCGCTCGTAGCTCAACGCTCAAAGGCACTCGCGCCGAGCAGCGCGGCGCCATTGGCGGATGTTAACGAGGGCATCGAGCACCAACGGCCAGCCTCGCGTCCGTAGGGTTGGACCATGGAGATTCGTGAGGCGCTCCGCACCACCGGGGCAGTTCGCGCGTTCGACGGCACGCCCGTCGACCGGCGCACCATCTACGACCTGCTCGACACCGCCCGGTTCGCCCCGAGCGGCGGCAACCGCCAGTGCTGGCGCGTCGTCGTCGTCGAGGACCCCGAGAAGCGACGCGCGCTGCGCGACGCCTACCTCCCGGGCTGGTACGAGTACCTCGCATTGTCGAAGGCGGGCCTCGTGCCGTTCGCCGTCGTCAACGACCTCGACGAAGAGGCCGCCGCGCTTCGTGACGCCCCGGCCATGGCAGCGCACGCGAGGTCCGGACCGGGCGGCTTCGCCGAGCACCTCGACGAGGTCCCCGCGCTCCTCGTGGTGCTTGCCGACCTCCGTCACGTCGCGGCGATGGATCGCGGCGACGGCGCCACGACGTTCGTCGGCGGCGCGTCGGTCTACCCGTTCGCCTGGAGCATCCTGCTCGCCGCGAGGGACGCCGGCCTCGGTGGCGTCATGACGACGATGGTCCGTCGTCGCGACGCCGACGTGCGCGCCATCCTCGGCTGCGAGCCCCACCACGAGGTCGCCTGCGTGCTCGCACTCGGCCGCCCGATCGCGCGCCCGACCAAGCTCACCCGCAGCTCGGTCGAGTCCTTCGCGACGATCGACGTGGTCGAGGGCGCGCCACTCGAGCCCGCTTAGGCGAGGATCGCCGCAAGATCTTCGGGCAGCTCGGCGCGCACCACGACGCGCTCGCTGCTGACGGGGTGGTCGAAGCCGAGGACCTCGGCGTGCAGGAACACCCGTCCNNAGGTGCACGCGGATCTGGTGGGTCCGCCCGGTCTCGAGCCGCAGCTCGAGCAGCGTGCGCGGTGGCGCATCGAGCCGGCGGAGCACGTGGTACGCGGTCCTCGAGGGACGGCCGCCCGCGCGCACCGCCATCTTCGTCGGGGTGCGAAGCGATCGGGCGATCGGGGCGTCGACGACGCCGTCGTCGTCCGTGACGTCGCCCTCGACCATGCCGAGGTAGCGGCGCTCGACGGTGCGGCTCGCGAGCTGGCCCGAGAGCGACGAGAAGCCGCGCGGCGTCCTCGCGACGACGAGCACGCCCGACGTGCCCTTGTCGAGGCGCTGGACGATGCCGGGCCGCATCGGGCTCGAGCCCTCGAGCTCGCCGAGGCCCGCGAGCTCCGGGTACCTCGCGAGCAGCCCGGCGACCAGGGTGCCGCGGTGATGGCCGGCCCCGGGATGGACGACCAGCCCCGCTGGCTTGTCGACCACCACGAACTCAGGGTCCTCGAGGACGACTCGCACCTCGACATCGGGCTCGGCCACGAGGACGTCTGGGCCCACCGTCGGGAGCGACGCGACGAGTCGCTGGCCTGCCTCGAGCACCTGAGAGCCCTTGGTCAGCGTCGCGCCGTCAAGCTGGACCGCGCCCGACGCCACGAGCGCGCTCGAGGCGGACCTCGTGAGCCCCGTCAGCATGGATATCGCCCGGTCCGCGCGCACGCTGTCGAGGAGTCTCGGCACCTCGACGTCGAGCTCCTCGGCAGTGTCGTCGTCCTCTTGGTCGTCCGGCATGCCGGCGTCGTCGTCCTCGCTCACGACGTCGTCTGCGCGAAGATCGGGTGGCGGACGAGCACCAGGACGAACAGCGCGACGATCCCCACGCTGATCGCGGCATCCGCGAGGTTGAACGTGGGCCAGTGCGGCAGCGTGACGAAGTCGACGACGCCGCCACTCGCGTGTCGCGCAACGCGGTCGATGTCGTTGCTCAGTCCCCCGCCGAGGAGGAGCCCGAACACGCCTGACGGCAGGAGCGGCACGGCTCGCAGGGCGCACGCCGCAACGACAACGGTGAGCGCGATCGTCACCGAGAGCGCGATCGTGGAGTGCCCTGCGATCAGCGAGAACGCGACCCCGCTGTTGCGCCCGACGTCGATACCGAGCGGGCCGACGAGGTGGTGCGGTCCAGGCGACTGGTGACCCAGCATCCAGGCCTTCGACGCCTGGTCGATCGCGATCACGCTCGCCGCGACCGTCAGCGCGATGGCCGGGCCGCGTGCGATCAGCGTCGAACTCCGAGGCCGCCCTTGGCACAGTCGATGCACAGTGACTTGTGGGGCATCGCGCGGAGTCGCTCCCTGCCGATCGGCTTGTGGCAGCTCTCGCACATGCCGAAGGACCTCGAGCGCATCCTCGCGAATGCGGCGTCGATCTCCTCGAGCTCGAGTCGCAGCCGTTCGGCCTGCATCACGTCGAGCTCGTGCTCGATGTCGCCGCCGAGCCCGTCGCCGGCGTCCTCGTCCCAGCCCACGCTCGTGTCACGCTCCTGGACGAGGGCCTCAGCCTCCTTCAGCAGCTGCTCGACCTGGCGATCGAGCTCCCCTCGGTGCGCGACGAGGTCCTCGCTCACGCCCTCGACGAACCGCTCGTCGTCGATGTAGGGGTTCTTGTAGGTCCGCTCCTGCTCCTTGCGCAGCTTCGCCTCGGCGCGCTCGCGCGCCTTCTGCTCGCGAGCCTCCGCACGTGCCGCCTCCTGGGCCGCACGTCGCTGCACCGCTTCCAGTCGCTTTGCCTCGGCGATCACCGCTCGCTCCGCGGCGGCTTTGTCCGCGGCGACCTTCTTGGCCGCTGCTGCCTTCTTGGCCTCGGCGGCGCGCTTGATCGCTTCCTTCTTCGCGGCTGCGGCTTTCTTCGCGGCGAGCGCCTTCTTCACTGCCGCCGCCTTCGCGGCGGCGACCTTCTTGGCCGCGGCGACCTTGGCGGCTGCGACCTTCTTGGCCGCCTGCGCCTTCTTGGCCGCGAGCGCCTTCTTGGCCGCGAGGGCCTTCTTCTGGTCCGCGGCCCGCTTGGCCGCCTGGGCCTTCTTGGCCGCCGCCGCCTTCTTCAGCTCGGCAGCCTTCCTGGCTGCCAGGGCCTTCTTCGCCGCGGTGGCCCTGTTCGCCGCGCTCGAGGACCCGGGCCTGGTCCTCGCGGTGGCCGACTTCTTGAGAGCGCGCGACGACCTGGCAGCCGTCCTCGTGCTGCGCTTCCGGACTGGCGCGCTCCGGCGTGGTGCCGACTTCGTCGGCCTCGTCGACCTCGTGGGCTTCGTCGACTTCTTGGCAACCTTCTTCGAGCGGCTCGCGGACGAGCCCTTTCCAGCGCCCTTGACTGCGCGCTTCGCGGTGCCGGCCTTCGAGCTCGCTCGCTTCTTCTGTGGCGTCACCTTGGTCGTTCGTTTACGGGCGGATCGGGATTTGGCGGCGGATCGGGCCGGCGTCATTGCGTCCTCCTCGCGCCGCGACGATTACCTCATCGCAGTGCGGCGCCGCACCCTAGCAGTTCGCTCTTGGCGTCCTACTCCTCGTGACGCGCGTCGTCGAGGCTGAACACCTGCGCGCTCGCCTCGCCGCCCTGGCCGTTGTTCACCGGCTTCGACGCACCGCTCGGGCTGCTCGGCGCGCCCGGACCTTTGCTCGACGGTGCGGACGTCGCGGCGATCGCCGCGGCCGGCTGGAGGTTCTTGTCGATCCATCCCAAGAGGTCGTGCAGCGAGCCGGAGAGCCGTGACCGCTCCGACTCGAGCTTGCGCGACATCTGCTCGACGTCCTCGCCGAGGCGCTGCCGGAGCCCCTCGAGGCGTGCGACCTCATCGGCGAGGCGATGCTGGGCGTCGGTCGCCAGCTGGCGGGCGCGCTCCTGTGCGTCCGCGAGGATCGCCGCAGCCTCCTTCTCGGCGTCGAGGCGCGTCTGCTCGACGAAGCGCTCCGCCATCTCGATCATCTTGGACACGGTCTCTGTCGAGCCCGGCCCGGACGTCGCCGCCGGTTGCGCGCTCGGCGCGGGCGCGGCAGGACGGCCCGGCTCTTGATGGCGCAGTCGCTCGGCCGCCTGCGCGGCCTGTGCGCCGGCCTGGCGAACCTGGTCGCGCAGCTGGTCGGCCTCGACGGCCGCTCGCTCCAAGAAGTCGTCCACCTCGTCCACGTCGTAGCCACGGAGGCTGAGGCGGAACTCTGCGGTGCGCAGCGCGTCGAGCGCGCTCTGGGTCGTGGTGTTGTCCATTGCCGGAATATACCGAACGATCCGCGCGCCGCCGGGCCCGTGCGCCGCAATCCTGGCCCTGTGCCCCCGGGGGTCAGTGCGAGAGGGGGAAGAGCACCCTGGTCGCGATGAGCTCGAGCACGACGAACACGACGATGAACGACAGGTCGATCCCGACCGCCCCGGCACGAACAGGCGGCATGAGCCGCCTGACCGGGGCGATCACGGGCTCGGTGATCCGCACGAGCACCGAGTTCACCCGGTGCGCCACCGAGTCGTAGGAGATCGGGAACCAGCTGAGCAGGGCGCGCCCGACTGCGCAGAGGAGCCAGATCTGGACCACCACGAAGGCGATGAAGAAGATCGCGCGCACGTTCTGAGGCTAGAGCGCCTCGCGGTCCCCAGAACGGACTAGCTCGCTCCGTCGCGCCGGTAGCCCCGCTCGTGGAGCCGCTGGCGCGTCTCTTCGGAGACCTTCACGTTGGCCGGGGAGAGCAGGAACACCCGATCGGTCACCCGGCTCATCGAGCCGTTCGCCATGTAGACGAGNNGGGCTGGACGATCTGGACGTCGCTGTCGTTGGGCACCACCCGCACCGAGCCGGGCGAGGCACCAGAGCCCATGGGGCGCACCTGGGGGCGCAGGGTGCCCGAGTCGACGACCGAGATCCCCCGGCGCGGCTGCATCGGGGTGACCTTGTTGGGCGGCGGCTCGTACTCGTCCTGGTCGTCGTAGCGAGAGGTCGCGACCGGGGCTGGGTCGGGTCGGCTTCGGAACGGTCGCGCGTCGCTCTGGGCCCGGTCGAGGTCGTCGTACTCCTCGTCGACGAGGCCCAGGTACGCCATCGCCCGTCGGAACATGTTCTGCGCCATTTGCTGCTCCCCCGCGTCACCGAGACGCGGCCGCCATGCTACGCGACGTGCGAGGAGGGCCGCCGCGGGCGGTCCCCGAACAGGGCCGTACCCAGCCGCAGGACGGTCGCGCCCTGCCGGCACGCGGCCTCGTAGTCCCCTGACATCCCCATCGAGCAGCCCGCGAGCTCGAGGCCGTCAGCCAGGCGCCGCAGCCCCGCGAACTGGCTCGTGGCGAGGCCGGGATCCCTCGACGCCACGCACATGAGGCCCTCGACGGCGAGGCCGGCGTCGCGGGCCGCGGCCACGACCACGCCGGCGAGCTCGGGTCGGCAGCCCGCGCGACCCGGCTCGCCGGTCACGTCCACCTGGACGAAGCACGACGCCTTTGTGACCCGCGCGGTGAGCACGTCCACGTCGCGTCGCGACGTCACCGACTCGTACACCGCGACGCGCGGCACGAGCCTCGCAAGCTTGTTGCGCTGCAGCGCGCCGAGGTAGTGCCACCGCACGGGCGCGTCGCCGAGCGCGTCGTGGCTGGCGACGAGCTCGTCGGCGTAGTTCTCCGCGAGCTCGGTGAGCCCTGCCTCGTACGCGGCGATCGCGGCCGGTGGCCCGAAGGACTTGGTGACCGCGACGACGCTGACGGAGCTCGGGTCACGGCCAGTTGTCACGATGCGGTCCCTGATCGCGTCGAGATTCGCCGACACGCGCGCGACGAGCTCGTCGCGCGCGCTGGTCACCGCAGGAAGCTCGGGATGTCGTCGTCGCCCTCGTCGGGCAGGTCGAAGGAAAACTCCTCGGACTCCTGGCCGTTGCCGAACAGGTCGATGGGCTCGGGTACGGGCGTGCCCGACGCCGAGACCCGCTGGGGCCGCGCACCGGACTCCCAGCGCTCGAAGCCCGCCGCGATGACCGTCACGCGGACCGACTCGCCCATGGTGTCGTCGACGACGCTGCCGAAGATGATGTTCGCGTCCTGGTGCGCGACGGAGTGGACGATCTCGGCGGCCTCGTTCACCTCGAAGAGCGTGAGCTCAGGCCCTCCGACGATGTTGATGAGGATGCCCCTCGCGCCCTCGATCGAGGCCTCGAGGAGCGGCGAGGTGATGGCGGCGCGGGCCGCGTTCACCGCGCGGCCCTCCCCTGTCGAGGTGCCGATCCCCATGATCGCCGAGCC
>PLCI01000046.1:10086-10247 GCA_003135595.1 Acidimicrobiaceae bacterium
GCCTTGGCGATCTCGGCGACGACCGGGGCACCGCCGGTGCCGGTCCCGCCGCCCTCGCCCGCGGTGATGAAGACCATGTCCGAGCCCTTGAGGGCCTCTTCGATCTCGCCTCGGTGCTCCTCGGCGGCCTGCTGGCCGACCTCGGGGTCCGAGCCCGCCCC
>PLCI01000046.1:10255-11481 GCA_003135595.1 Acidimicrobiaceae bacterium
TCGGTGTTCGCCGAGATGAACTCGACGTTGCGCAGCTGGGACTCGATCATGCGGTTGACGGCGTTCACACCGCCGCCGCCGATCCCGAACACCTTGATGACGGCGAGGTAGTTCCCCTGACCTCCAATGGTCATCGCTTGTCCTTCCCTCCTGCACCCCCTCTGACGAAGGAGGGGTGGGCCACGGGGCCCGTTTGGCTCAGGCTACGGGGAGGACCGGCGGTGGGCAAGGATGCCCGCCACGGGTCATGGGCCGGTCACCGTCATCGCCTGCGGCACGCTGACGTCGACGACGTCGCCGGCATGCAGCGTCGTCCTCGCGATGACCGCGGCGACGTCCTCGTACTTCGCGCCGAGGTTGCTCGCGGGCCCGAGCAGGAACGTGACGGGTGTGTCGAGGTGCAAGGCGACCCACCCGATGGGGCTCACCTGGATCACCGAGACCTGCCAGGCGAACGCGGGCGGCAGCGTTGCGGCGACGAGCAGTCCGGGCTCGGCGGCACCCGAGATCTGGCCCGGCGGGGTCTGCCCGGCGGTCGTCGCCTTGTACTCGATCCTTGGCAGCGTCTGGGCCGGCCGTGCGAGCCCGAGGCGCCGGCCCGTGACGTCGACGAGCACGAGCACGCCATTGGTGCTCGCGACGACCGCGACGGGTCGGCGCTCGATGACATGTATCGACACGGTGTGCGGCCAGCTGGACGTCACCGTCACCGTGTCGACCCACGGGAACGCCGCCTCGAGCCGCAGCTTGATGGACGCCGGGTCGACCGAGATCATGGGCGGCGCCCCGGCGAGCCCGGCGGCACGCTCGATCTGGCTCGCGGTCTCGTGGTGCTCGCCGGTCACGAGCACGGTCGTGGCGGAGAACAGCGGCGAGTGCAGCGCCGCGTAGGTGACGCCGGACAGCACGAGCAAGAGGCACAAAACCCCGACGGCGATCACGAGCACGCTGCGCCGTCGGGGCTCGCGGTCCTCGACGCGACGCTTTGGCTCGCGGTCCCTGCCGCGCCACGGGGAGCGTGGCCGCGCGGGCGAGGGCACCGCCTCGGGCTTGGCGTGTGCGCCGCGCGTGACCATCAGCGCGCCTTCTCGAACCCGACGAGGACGACCTCGGTCGACAAGGCGACGCCCGTGTTCGCGCGCACGAGGGTGGCGACCTCCTCGATGAGGGCGACCACGTCGTCGGCGCTCCCGCCGGGGTCGGCCTGGATGAAGTTCGCGTGCTTG
>PLCI01000046.1:11495-19841 GCA_003135595.1 Acidimicrobiaceae bacterium
CGAACGTGGCGGCGGTCACGATCTCGTGGGCGGCGAGGTTCGAGTGACGGTACGAGAGGGCGAGCGTGCCGGCGGCACGCAGCGACGTCGTCGCGTCGAGGAGGCTGAAGACCTCGGCGTCGCGCAGCGACGAGGCGGTGTCGTCGCCGTGGCCGCCCGCGTTCATGCGCACCGCGCCGCCCACCGAGCCGGGCACGCCGACCGCCCACTCGAGCCCCGTGAGCCCCTGGTCGGCGAGCCGACGAGCGAGGACGGGCAGCGCCACCGCCCCTCCCGCGCGCACGCAGACGGACCCGTCGGCGTCGTCGTTCACCACCTCGATCATGTCGAACTGGCCCGACAGCGCGACCGCGATGCCGTCGAAGCCGGCGTCGGCGACCAGCATGTTGGAGCCCCTGCCAACCACGAGGACGCGCACCGCGGCGCCGCGGAGTGAGGCCGCGACCGCCGCGAGGTCCGCCGTCGTGCGCGCCTCGACGAGGATCGCCGCGGTCCCCCCGACCCGGTAGGTCGTGCGCGCGCCGAGCGGTGCGTCCCGGTGCGCGAGGACACCGAGCTCTTCGGCGACCCGCGAGAGGGCGGTCGTCGTGGTCATGGTCCGGCGTCGCGAAGCTCGTCGGCGAGCGAGGTGAGGTCGCCCGCGCCCATGGTGAGGAGCAGGTCCCCAGGCCCCACGAGGCCCGACACGACGCCCGCGACCGCGGCGCGCTCCTTCACGTAGCGCACGGCTGGCGCGCCCGCGGCACCCGCGACGGCGTCGGCCACCAGCCGTCCCGTCACCCCAGGGATCGGTGCCTCCCCGGCGGCGTAGACGTCGGTGACGATCACGAGGTCCGCGCCGTCGAAGGCGCCCGCGAAGGCGTCGGCGAGCGAGTCGGTGCGGGTATAACGGTGCGGCTGGAACACTGCCACGACGCGGCCCCAGCCGCCGGCGCGCGCGGTCGCGATCGCTGCTTCGACCTCGCTCGGGAGGTGGGCGTAGTCGTCCACGACCGTCGCGCCGTTGAACTCGCCGCGGAACTCGAANNTATCGCGACGGCCGCCGCGACGGCCGCGTTCTGCACGTTGTGCCGGCCCGGGGCGCCGACGCGCACGTCGAGCGAGCCACGGGCATGCCGCAGTCGGAAGGTCGACGCGGCACGCTCGAGCGTCACGTCGGACACGACGAAGTCGCAGTCGTCGCCGGCGCCGACCCGGTGCGCCCCGAGCTCGCGACCGAGCTCGCTCGCGACAGGGTCGTCGGCGTTGACGAGACGCGCCGCGGATCGCGCCATGAGCTCGAGGAAGGCGAGTCGCAGGGCCTCGACGCTCCCGTAGTAGTCAAGGTGGTCCGCCTCGACGTTGGTCACCGCGACGAGCGCGGGACGCAGGAAGGCGAAGGATCCATAGCTCTCGTCGGCCTCCAGCACGAGCTCGGGCCCCTCGCCGAGCCGCGCGTTCGCCCCGAGGCCGGCGACGTCGGCGCCGACCAGCCATGACGGTGAGCGACCCGCGCCGGACAACACGAGCGCGAGCATGGACGAGGTGGTGGTCTTGCCGTGCGTGCCGGCGATCGCGAGCGTCTCGCGAAGCGAGCTGAGCGCGCCCAGCACCTCTGCGCGCGTCGCGACCCGGATGCCCCGCGACGCCGCGACGTGCAGCTCGACGTTGTCGGTCCGCACCGCAGGCGAGTGCGTCACGAGCTCGACGTCGCCCACGTTCGAGGCGTCGTGGCCGATGGCGACGTCGACGCCAGCGTGCGTGAGCGAGGCGCTGACCTGCGAAGCGACGAGGTCAGAGCCGCTGACCGAGTGGCCGAGGCCGACCAGCACGCGTGCGAGCCCGCTCATGCCCGCGCCGCCGACACCCACGACGTGGATCCGCCTCGTGCCGCGCAGCTCGATCGGCTCAGCGGGCATGTTCCATCACCACCTCGGCGATCCTTCCCGCAGCATCGGGCCGACCGAGCGACCGGGCTGCCCGTGACATCTCGTCGAGTCTCGCGGGGTCCGCGAGCAGCCCAGTGAGCACCTCATCGAGCACCGCACCGGACAGCGCGGCGTCCTCGAGCACCACCGCGGCGCCGGCGTTCGCGAGCGTCGCCGCGTTGGCTGCCTGGTGGTCGCCCGGGGCGCCAGGCAGCGCCACCAGCACGGCGGGCACGCCGACCGCGCAGAGCTCGGCGACGGTCGTCGCTCCCGCCCGGCACACCGCGACGTCGCACGCGCACCACAGGTCCTGCATCGCGAACTCAAACTCGACGAGTCGCCACGTGGTGTCGTCGACGCCCGCCGCGGCCTTCCGCTCACGCACCTCGCCAGCGTCGCGACGCCCGGTCACGTGGTACAGCGTCGCAGGCCCGTCGGGCCACCAGCGAAGGGCCAGTTCGCAGGCTGCGCGGTTGACCGACGTCGCCCCGAGCGAGCCGGACGTGATCGCGACGACTGGCCGCAGCTCGTCCAGCCCGAGCCGTGCCCTGGCGGCGGCGCGCTCGGCGGGGGTTCTCGTGACCGCGGCGACCTCGGCTCGAAGCGGCGTGCCGGTCACGACGACGCGGCGATCCGAGTCTGCCGGGTTGGCCGCGGCGATCGCGACGGCGAAGGGCCGCAGGACGCGGTGCGCGAGGCCCGGCGTCGCGTCGAGGTCGACGAGGACGAGTGGGCGCCCCATGACGACGGCACCAGCGCCCGCGGCGAACGCTGCGTAGCCGCCGACCGAGACGACCGCGCGCGGACGCCGTCGCGCGACCAGGGCGACACCGCGCACCAGTGCGGACGCGAGGCCCATTGCCGACACGAGGTTGCGCACCAGCGCGCGTGGCGTGAGCGACCGGCTGATGCCGCGGCCCGGCAGGAGGACGAGCTCGATGCCGGTGCCGGCGAGCAGGTCCTTGTCCTGCCCGCGCATCGAGCCGACGACCACGAGGTCGTCAACGTCGACGCCGGCGTCGATCAGGGCAGCAGCGATCGCCTTGAGGGGGAGCACGTGGCCACCGGTGCCGCCACCGGTGAGCACCACAGTCCGGCTCACCGCTGGAAGCCGGCGCCTCGCGCGACCCTCGGCGGATGGGCCCTCGTGCGCGTCGCGGCACCACGTCGGTGCGGGCCCTCACCGGGGCGTCGTGCGGCGACCACGCGGAGCGCGGGGCGCTCGGCGCTGCGCCGCGCGATGCCGACGAGCACTCCCACGGCCGCCATGTCGATCACGAGGGACGTGCCCCCGAAGGAGATGAACGGGAGCGGGATCCCCGTGATGGGCAGCACGCCGAGGACCGCGCCGACGTTGACGATCGTCTCGGTTGCGAGCCAGGTCGAGATGCCGACGGCGGCGAGCTGGCTGAACCGGTCTGGCGCTCGTGCGGCGACCTGGAGCCCCAACATGACGAGCGTCACAAGGAGCGCGAGGACGAGCAGCGCCCCGAGCATCCCGAGCTCCTCGCCGATGATCGAGAAGATGAAGTCGGTGTGGGGATTGGGTAGCAGGCCCCACTTCTCTCGGGAGTTGCCAAGGCCGAGGCCGAAGAAGTGGCCCGCCCCGAACCCGATCTTCGATGCGTGCAGCTGGTAGCCGGTGCCGTTGAGGTTGGCCTGCGGGTTGAGGAAGCTGAGGAGCCTCGCTCGGCGGTATGGCAGCGCGATCGCCGCGCCGACCGCGGCCAGCGCGAGCAGCAGCAGGGTGCAGGAGAGCGCGCGCCACGGGGCGCCCGCGATGGTCGCGACCGCGAACGCGATGGCGACGAGCACGACCGCCGTGCCCATGTCGGGCTGGAGCAGCACGAGTCCTGCGCAGACGGTCGTCACGATCGCGACGGGTCGCAGCACCCGTCCCCACGCAGTCTCGACACGCTCCTTCTTCGTGATCACGTGGGCGACGTACAGGCACAGCGCGAGCTTGGCGAGCTCGGACGGCTGGAGTCGCAGGAGCCCGAACCCGATCCACCGCGACGCGCCGAAGGAGCTCGTCGCGGCACCGGGCACGAGAACGAGCACGAGCAGCGCGGTCGACGCGATGATGCCGAGCACGGCGACTCGGCGGAGACGCCTGGTCGTGAGCCTCGATGCGACGAGGAACGCGGCGACGCCCACCACGAGCCAGAGGCACTCACGGAACACGATGGCCCAGGTCGACCCGTAGTAGACGATCGAGACGACCGAGCTCGCGGATCCGACCATGACGAGTCCGACGACGCACAGCGCCGCGAGCACCATCGTGAGCCACCTCGAAAGCGAGGCGGAGGCCCTCGGGGCCTTGGCGAGCACGGTCTTGGGTTCCGGTCTGGGTGCCTCGAGCCTCTCGGGCCGCTCGCGCGTGCGGGTGGCCGTGCGCACCTAGAACGCCCCCACTTTGACGAAGTCGCCGTAGAAGATGCCGATCCCGAGCGCGGCGAAGAGCCCCGCGAGGATCCAGAACCTGATGAGCACCGTCGTCTCGGGCCAGCCGAGCAGCTCGAAGTGGTGGTGCAGCGGCGCCATGCGCAGCACGCGTCGGTGAAACACCCGGAAGCTCACGACCTGGGCGATCACCGACAGCGTCTCGATCACGAACAGGCCGCCGATCACGACCAAGAGCAGGTCCAGGTTCAGCAGCAGGCACAGCCCGGCGAGGCCGGCGCCGATCGACAGTGAGCCGGTGTCGCCCATGATGATCTTCGCGGGTGCGGCGTTCCACCACAGGAACCCGAGGCACGCGCCCACCAGTCCCACCGACACGAGGGCGAGGTCGAGCGCCGGGAACGGGCTGTGCCCGGGGACGATGTAGTAGTTGTGCGTGGGGGAAGAGAACTGGCGGAACTCCCAGTACCCGATGACCGCGAGGACCGAGAAGCAGAACGTGGACGAACCTGCCGCGAGCCCGTCGAGCCCGTCAGTGAGGTTGACGGCGTTCGAGGTGGCGACGACGACGAACGTCGCGAAGATGACCCAGAGCACCGGCCCCATGTGCCATCCGGGGAAGTTGTAGCGCGTGAACGAAAGCGTGGTCGTCGCGCCCGCCCACTTCCACGCGGCGAGCGCGAAGCCCACGGCGATGAGCACCTGGACGGCGAACTTCGCCCTCTTGTTGAGCCCGAGGTTCCGGCTGTTGCGGACGCCCACGAGGTCGTCGACGAAGCCGAGCAGCCCACAGGCGACGACGAGCGCCAGGACGAGCTCGCCGCTTCGCGTGAAGGTGCGGTAGCCGCCGACGTGGCCGATCAGGTAGCCGAAGATGGCGGCTACGACGATGAGCGCGCCCCCCAAAGTCGGCGTGCCCTGCTTCACGACGTGCGAGGCAGGACCGTCCAGGCGGATCTGCTGGCCGATGTCGCGCCGACGCAGGAAGCGGATGAGCGCCGGGGTGAAGACGATGGAGAGGAAGAGCGCGGCGCTCCCCGCCTCCATGAGGCTCAGCACGCGTGCCGCCTTGACGCGAGCGCCGCGCGCGCGACGGCGCGGTCGTCGAACGCGACGACCGAGCCCGCGATCTCCTGGGTTGTCTCGTGGCCCTTGCCGGCGATCAGGATCACGTCGTCGTCGCGGGCGTCCGCGATCGTCGACGTGATCGCCGCTGCGCGATCCGGCTCGCGCACGATGCTCGCCGGACCATCAACGCCGGCGAGCACCTCGTCGATGATCCCCTCGGGGTCCTCGCCTCGGGGGTTGTCGGAGGTGACGACGAGCTGGTCGGCGAGCCTCGACGCGATCGAGCCCATGACTGGGCGTTTGGTTCGGTCCCTCTCCCCGCCGCACCCGACGACGACGACGAGGCGGCGCGCCTCGTCCAGGGATCGCAGGTCGCGAAGCACGTGCTCCAGGGCGACCGGCGTGTGCGCGTAGTCGACGAGCACGCTCGGCCTGCCCGCGCCGACGACCTCCAATCGTCCCGGCACTGGCGGCACCGTCGAGATCGCGTTCGCCGCGGCGTCCTCGTCGACGCCGAGATCGCGGGCGGCGGCGAGGGCGAGCATCGCGTTCGTCACGTTGAGCTTGCCGGTGAACTGGGTCGAGATCGCGCGAGACCGCCAGGTGAATGACGTGCCGCCGATCGACGTGCGGAGGTTGGCCGCCTCGTCAGTCCCTACTTCGATCGTCCGCCCCGTTCGCAGTGACGCGAGGCGCCGGCCCCACTCGTCGTCGACGCAGATGACCGCGCCGACCGAGCGCGACTCGTCGAACAGCGTCGCCTTCGCGTCGAAGTAGTCCTCCATCGTGCGGTGGTAGTCGAGGTGCTCGTGGGACAGGTTCGTGAACACCGCGACGTCGAAGCGCAGCCCGTCGACGCGTCCCTGATCGAGTGCGTGGCTCGAGACCTCAATCGCCACGGCGCCGCGAGAGCCCGAGGCCGCGGCTCGGTCCGCGATGACCCGGAGCTCTCGGTGCAGCTCCGGTGCGCTCGGGGTGGTCCGCTCCCCCGTGAGGGTGCCGATGGTGCTCGACGCATAGCCGGCCTGCGTGAGGATGCCGTGCAGCAGCCAGGTGACGGTGGTCTTGCCGTTCGTGCCCGTGACGCCCGCGATTGTCAGTTCGCGGGCGGGGTTGCCCACCACGGCGCTCGACAGAGAGGCGAGCACGCCGCGAAGCGTCGAGCGCTCGACACGCACCGAGACCGGGGCGCTGACCGGGGTCGAGGCGACGACGCAGACCGCCCCTCGATCGAGCGCGTCGGTGACGAAGACCTCGCCCGTGGTTGCCGTCCCCGGCATGCAGACGAAGACCGAGCCGGGCGAGCAGCGCCGAGAGTCGAGCTCGACGGTCGAGACGCCGAGCGCCGCGGCGCTCCTCGAGAGCGTGGCCTCGATGCCAGCGTCGCGCAGCAGCGCGCCGAGTGACGTCACGTGGTCACGTCCTGGAACAGCGACACCGACCCGGTCGACTTCGGGGCGATCAGCCCCGGCGTGGCCGGCACGCCGTAGCGGTGCAGCGCGTAGTTCATAACCTGCGCGAACACGGGCGCGGCGATGTCACCGCCGAAGATGTCCGGCGTGGGTCGCTCGATGACGACGATCATGGAGAGCACCGGGTGCTGCGCCGGCGCGAATCCGACGAATGTGGCGTTGTAGTCGCCGCCGATGTACTTGTCTCGGCCAGGGTACGGGATCTGGGCGGTGCCGGTCTTGCCCGCGATCGTGTAGCCGGGGATCGCGGCCTTGATCCCTGTGCCGCCCTCGACAACGCGGATCAGCATCTGGGTGAGCTCCTTGGCGATTGCAGTCGGCAGCGCGCGCCGCGTCCCGCCTGCGGGCGCCTTGGTCATCGTCCCGTCCGCGCCGATCGTGGCACGCACGAGCGAGGGCGTGACAAAGACGCCGCCGTTGGCGATCGTGTTGTACGCGTCGAGCACCTGCAGCGGCGTCACCGCGTCGACCTGGCCGATCGGCAGCGCGGCCATGTCTGTCGACGGGAACGTCTGCGCGCTGGCGACAAGTCCCTGTGACTCCCCGGGGAAGTTGAGGCCGGTGGGCTGTCCGAAGCCGAGCCTCGAGACGCCGGCGAGCAGGCCCGACTCACCGAGCGCCCTGGTGATCTCGTAGGTGCCGATGTTGGAGGAGTACTCGAGCACCTGTGTCGCTGAGAGACTCTCCAACCCGTGCGACTCGGCGTCGTGGAACACCTTCCCGGCGATGGTCACCTGGTAGGGCACCGAGAGCCGGGTGCTCGGGGTGATCACCTTGTCGAGCAGGGCCGCCGAGAAGGGCACGATCTTGAAGACGCTGCCCGGCTCGTAGGTCTGGGTGACCGCCAGGTTGTTCATGGCGTCGCGGACCCCGGTGACCCCCGTCGACGCGGGCCAGGTTTGCGATGTGCCGAGCGTCGAGTCGTGCTCGGTCGTGTTGACGAGGCTCGCCATCGAGAGGATCTGACCGGTGGCCGAGTCGAGCACGATCGCGGTCCCGGACACGCCGTGCGAGGCCAGGAGCTCCTGGCCGAGCGCCTGCTCGGTCACGTACTGCAGCGGCGCGTCCAGCGTGAGCTCGAGGCTCTCACCCGCGATCGGACGACGGAGGGTGACGACGCGGCCCGACGGCAGGCTGACGCCGTAGGGAGTCTCGAGCACACGCTCGCTGCCGGCTTGGCCCGCGAGCAGCTGCTGGTACTGGTACTCGAGGCCGGCTGAGCCCAGGCCGGCGTTGTCGACGCCTCCAAGGACCGTCGAGGCGAGCGAGCCGTCGGGGTTGGAGCGCATCGACGAGGCGATCAGCGAGATCCCGGGCAGCTGGAGGGTGTTCAGCGTCGCCGTGCTCGCCGCGCTCACGTTCGAGGAGAGCACCACGTAGCCGTGCTGCTCCTCGAGCTTGGGCACCAACTTCGCGGCGTCGTGGATGCCGAGCAGCGGCGCGAGCGCCGCCGCCTCCCCGACGGGGTCCTTGATGAGGAAGTCGTCGGCCACCGC
>PLCI01000046.1:19848-32969 GCA_003135595.1 Acidimicrobiaceae bacterium
CAGCACGATCCCGCGGATCAGGCGGAGCCGCCGCCGACTGAGCGCGCCGGCTCGTGCGGCAACGACGGTCCGTGACGAGACGGGACGCCGCGGAACAGCTCGTGTCATCGAGCCTGGTTGAGCGTGCAGCAGGGGGCCGTCGAGAGCGTCAGTGCCGGGAGGCGTCGGCGAAGCGACACCGAGTAGATCGGGAGGATCTCCCGAGGCTGCGCGCGGAGGCCCGCGACCAGCGCCAGCGCCTGAGGCGAGGTCTCCGCTGCCACCGAGGCGAGCGCAGCGGCGTAGGCGGACTGCACCTGGGCGAGTCGCGACTGCACCTGCTCCAAGCGGAGTTGACCCTCAGCGAGCTGCATGTTGCCGCCCACGACCGCGAGCAGGCTGGCGACCACGACGCCGACGGCGATCGACACGGGCCGTGGGCGTCGGCGGAGACGGCTCGCGAGCGGCCGGGGAGCGCTCGCCTTGCCGTTCGAGGCACGCGGCCCCAGGTCGGGCACGCGCCGGGATGCGGCACGCGGATCGCGCGGGGCGACACGCGGATCGCGCGGCGCGACACGCGGCGGCGCCGTCCTCGCCGTGGCAGTCGCTCGCGGCGTCACGAGTCCTCCACAAAGAGCCGCTCGGCCACGCGGAGCCTCGCGCTCCTCGCGCGGGGGTTCCGCTCGATCTCCTCGGAGCTCGCCTTGTGCGCGCCGCGTGAGACGAGCCGGAATGACGGCGTCGCCCCGCAGACGCAGGGCAGCTGAGGAGGGCAGAGACACCCGCCGGTCGCGGCGTCGCGCAGGGTTGCCTTCACGAGCGAGTCCTCGCCGGAGTGATACGAGATGACGACCAGTCGTCCACCGACGGCGAGCAGCTCGCGAGCCGCGGCGAGACCGCCGGCGAGCTCTTCGAGCTCCTCGTTGACGGCGATCCGAAGCGCCTGGAAGGTGCGCGAGGCGACGTGGCCGTGCCGACGCGCCGCGGCGGGCACGGCTCGCTCGACCGCCGTCGCAAGCGCCGCGGTGCTCGTGGGCGCGGCGTCGAGGATCGACCGGGCGATGGAGCGTGCGAATCGTCGCTCGCCGTTTTCCGCGAGCAGTGACGCGAGGGTGGTCTCGTCGACGTCCGCGAGGAACTCCGCGGCGGTGGGCCCGACGTCGGTGCCCATCCGCATGTCGAGTGGCCCTTCGTTGCGGTAGGAAAAGCCTCGAGCGCTCGTGTCGAGCTGGTGGGACGACACGCCGAGGTCCAGCAGGACGCCGACGACCTCGAGCGACGCGTCGATCGCCCCGGCCCGTCGGCTCGCCGACAGCACGTCGGCCATCGAGGCGAACCTCGCGTGGCGGACGACGACACGACTGCCGAACCGTTCGAGGGCGACGCTCGCCGCCGCGGTTGCTTGCTCGTCTCGGTCGAGCCCGAGCACCACGAGGTCCTCGCGACGCGAGAGCAGCGCCGCGGCGTGGCCGCCCCCGCCGAGCGTGCCGTCGATCACGACGCCCGTAGGGACGTGCGCGAGCAACTCGGTCACGTCCTCGAGGAGGACTGGAGCGTGTGAGTACACCTGGGCCATCCGCAGCCCCCCGACCGGCGTGGTGCGACCGGGATAGGGGCCCCGGCGACCGACGGGGAAGAGGGCGGAGGAGGAGTCTTCCACCGGTCCGGTCGGGAGGCTGCGCATGGTCCTGGCGTGCCGTGACGGCGACGCTGTAGCTCGTGCTCCTCTCTGTCTCACGCGGTCTCTCCGAGGAAGATCGCCTGGGCGGGCGCGACCCGCACCCGCCATTCCTCGGGATTCCACAGCTCGATGTGATCGATCGCCCCGGTCACGAGCACGTCGCTCCCGAGGCCCGCAAACTCGCGCAGGTGCGCGGGGATGCCCATCCGACCCTGCCGGTCGATCTCGACGTCGACCGAGCCAGCGGCCCAGACGCGCGCGAAGTTTCTCGCCGCGGCGGTTCCCTCGCGGGAGGCGGCAAGCATCTCGGAGGCCTGTCGGTCGAACTCGCCGGGGGTCCACAGCGACAGGCACCGCTCGTAGTTCTGCGTCAGGCAGCCGCCGCGGTCGAAGCTCGTGCGGAACCGCGCGGGCAGGATGACCCGCCCCTTCGCATCGAGACTGTGGTCGAACCGCCCAACGAACCCCGACACCTGCATCCTTCCGACTCGGTTCGAGGGCCCCTCCCCTTCGAACCACTTCGCGCCACAGTATGCCCTTCCCCACCACCTGTCAACACTCTTTGCGCTCTAGAAGGGGCCTGCAAGGCCGTGCCGACGAGAGCGCACCGACGGCGCCCTCGCGGCTGTCGCGTCCACCCGAATGGGGTGGCGGGACTAGGCGAACGGCTGGTTGTCGAGCGCGACGGAGGGATCCGACGCCGAGACGAGCTCGACGAAGGTCGCGAGCACCGCGTCAATCGCGAGCTCGGGCGCCGCCGCGAGGATCGACCGCGCCGAGCGGAGCCTTGGCACCGTCGCGGCCCCGGGCGACAGGTATCGCTCGAGGTCCCCGGGCGGCTCGACGGCCAGAACGCTCGAGACGAGCACGCCCTCGCGGACGCGCCACTGCGAGATCCCGAGGACCTTGTGCCCGCGCACGGTCAGCTCGCCCGGACCTATTCCCGCGAAGCACGCGACCGCGCCCTGCGGCGCGCCGAGCACCGCGCCTCGATGCACGTCGGCATCCACACCGTGCGCCCCGAGCGCTGCGCGCCACCACTCCCCGACCAGGTATGCCGATGACCGCACGTCGAGGACTCGGGTCCCGGTCGCCGCGCGCAGCCACAACTCGACCCAGCGATCCGCGGTGCGGAGCAGGACCGCACCACCTCCGCCGTGGCGTCGGCGGATGCCGATGCCGTCTCGNNGAGCCAGCCTCCGGAGCGGCTCGACGTCGAAGAGCGACGCCGGCCGTGCGGTCACGACGCGATCGGCAGGAACGGCGCCCAGAGGGGATCAGGGTCCTCGATCGGGCGCCAGCGCCACCACAGCCCCTGGGGTGCGCTCGGCACGTGCCGGAGCCGCCACCCGAGCTCCTCGAGCAGCCGGTCTCCCTTCTCGACGTTGTGTCGACGGCACGCCGCGACGACGTTGCTCCAGTCATGGACGCCACCGCGACTTCGCGGGACGATGTGGTCCACGGTGTCGGCGTGCTCCCCGCAGTAGGCGCATCGCTGGCGGTCCCGTGCGAGCACNNGTCAGCCGAACGATCGAGGGCACCGTGACGGTCAACCTCGGCGATCGCATGATGCGGGGCTCCTCGTGCGTCGCGACGGCCTCGGCACGACCGACGAGGAGCAGTACGACGGCGCGACGATCGGACACCAGCTGCAGCGGCTCATAGGTCGCGTTCAGTAGGAGCACGCGCCCCATGGCGCAAACCCTACCGTTGACGACTGCTCGCGCGGCGCGTCCAGTGCATCGCGGTCACGAGGTCGTCAAGCTCTGGCGCGGCCCCTGCGTCGCCGAACGCCGTCTCCATGCGGAAGCGCCAGTAGCGCGCGTCGGGGACGGGGAGAAACGGTGGTCGACGCCACCACCCTCGCGGTGCGAAGCGAAGCACGCTCGTCGCGGCCGCGAGCCACGCGGACGGACGACGCACCAGGGCCACGAGCGTGTGGACCGGCAACGGGCCGACCATGGCGCGCCGCTCGTCGTCGACGATGTGCCGGACGTTCACTGGGGCATCCCGCTCGCGCCACGGTGCCGCATCGCGACTGCGGCCGCGCCCACGAGCGGGGCGAGATCCCCGAGTCCCACCGGCACGACGCGACAGCCGCGCGAGAAGTCGAGCCTCGCGCGCTCGGTCAGCTCCGACTGGGCCGCGCTGAAGAACGGCTCGCCGAAGCCGAGCGCCACCGACCCGCCGACGACTGCGAGATCGAGGTCGAGCAGGTTCGCCACGGAGGCGACGGCTCGCCCGACCAGCATGCCGCTGCGCACCCGGATCGCACGGGTGGCGGCCGCGGCGGGTGCGTGACTCACGGCTTCGATCGCCGAGCCCGACGCCTCCGCCTCGAGGCATCCGTGCGAGCCGCACGGACACCGTCGACCCGAGGGCTCGACGATGACGTGGCCGATGTGGCCGGCATTGCCGAGACGCCCACCGAGCAGGCGACCATCGAGCACGACGCCGCCACCGACTCCCGTGGACACGACCATTGCGAGGTAGTTGCTGGAGCCGCGCGCGGCCCCGAGCCAGCCCTCCGCGAGCGCGAGGGCCTTTGCGTCGTTGTCGACGACGACGTCGATCCCAAGCTCGTCACCGAGTAGCTGTGCGAGCGGGAACCGTCGCCACGCCGCGATGTTGAGCGGTGACACTGTCTCGGCATCCATCGGCCCGCCGCAGCCGACCCCGCAGATGCTCGGTGCCGCGTCCTGGCTCGACCGCACGCGGCGTGCGAGCGCGACCACCTCGCCGAGCAGCTCTTTGCCGTCGCAGTCCTTCGGCGTCGCGATCGATGTCCTGCCCGACACCGTGCCAGCAGGATCCACGAGCGCAGCAGCGATCTTCGTCCCGCCGATGTCGAGCGCGAGGACGCTGCCGGCCGGCTCCGGCACTGGCGTCAGTCGTCGTCGCGACGGAAGCGGTTCTTGAACCAGTCGCGGGCCTCGTGGACGTTGCGTTCGATGCCCGCCGCCCCGGACGGCTGCGCGCCCTGGAAGCCTCTGGTGATGTCGTGCCAGCTGGCCCGCCCCATCCGACGAAGGCTCTGCTGGATCACGACGGCCGAGACGAACATGATCGCGACGCCGAGGAGGCCCAAGAACAGAGAGGTGGCGTAGAGCCACACGAGGAGCACGAGCCCGACGAGGAACGTGCCGGCGGCCCACTTCGCGTGGCGACCGGCGTGCCGATAGAGCGACTCATTGCGGACCTTGTCCGCAAACTCGGGATCCTCACGGTTGAGGGACTCCTCGAGCTCGGCGAGAATCTTTTGCTCGTGGTCCGACAGGGGCACGGCTTCCTCCTTCCCGCCACGGACCCATGGTCCCTGCCTCATCGTAGTTCCGGGGGGTGTCGCCTTCCACGTCGGTCGGCAAGCCACGAGCCGGGCCTCAGTTGGGCCCGAACCCGAGCAGCTGGGTGTTCGAGGCGACCAGCACCATGTTGTCGCCGACGGCCGGGGTCGGGAAGTGGTTCTGCGTCGCCCCGTACGCGAACTGCAGCCTGATCGTGCCGTCGTTCGGATTGAGCCCGTAGAGCGTCGAGCCGCTGTTGGACCCGGCGATCGCCCACACCGTTCCCGCCGCGTAGACGGGAGGTCCCGTGCCCGAGCCGGTGACCGCGGTCTGGGTCCACACGGTGGTGCCGTACGGAGAGGTCGCGGTCACGCGGACGGCGTCGAGGCCGCCGTCGCAGGGCACGACGACGAGCGAGCCGACCAGTGCGTCACCGCCCACGCCGTCGCCAAGGCCCGAACAGATCGTGAACGTGCGCACTGAGGCGTCGATGTGTCCGAGGTGCGAGGGGTTGAGGACATAGCCCGTCTGGGTCTTCCCCACCTGCAACAGCAGGCCGTCAGGAAGGAGCTGTGGCACACCCGTGCCGAGGTCGAGGTCTCCGAGGTTGTCCGAGTACCACGTCGTCGGTGCGAACCAGTCGATCAGGTGCATGGTCGGCGTGAGCTTCAGCACGGCGTCGCTGAAGTCGTACGCATCAGACGACGACGTCGCGTTGCCATTCCCGTCAGCGACGTAGATGTTGCCTGCCTTGTCGACGGTCGGTGCACCACCGCCCATCCAGACCGCACCCTTGCCCTGGCCGGGCTTGCTCGCGACCTCGTAGCGGTCGATCGGCGCGCTCCCGGTCTCCGGCACGCTCACGACCCACCCGTGGTAGCTGCCGCAGTCGCCGCCATTGCCTCCGAAGCCGATGATCACACGCCCGCTCGCGATCGCGAGCCCAGGCCGCTGCAACAGGTAGATGATCTGCTGGCCGGGCGGGTCCACGCCTCGGTCGAACAGCAGCCGACCGTTGGCGAGGGAGAGCCCGAAGAGCCGATGCACGGGGTTGGTGCCACCCGGCCCGGTGCCGACGGCGGCGACGACGAACAGCTCGCCACGACCCTCGTCAATCACCGGCGTCGACACGATGCCGGTGTTCGGCTTGATGTCGCCGCACACGCCGCCCGGCTGCGTGTACCGCTCCCCGAGACCCCGCTCCCAGATCGTCCTGCCCGTCACCGTCGAGATCGCGTAGACGCGATTCTCGAGCGTCGTCACGAACGCGGTGTCACCGACGACGAGCGGCGAGCCGTAGATCTGGTCGTTCTTCTGGGACGGCGACGAGGTCGGGAGATGCCAGTTGAGCCGAGCCTTGAGCGACTTGAAGGTCCCGGTGATCGAGCCGTCTCCCGTTCGCAGCGCGTCGTGGTGGTAGGTGGTCCAGTCAGCTGCCGGGACCACCGCTCGGACGACGGAGTGCACCGAGGCTGCGACGGCGGCCGTCACGCCGAAGACCGTGGCAACCGTGAGGGCGATCGAGAGCGTTGCTCGCTGGACGTTGCGCATGGGGACTCCTCGACCGGGCGACTGGTGCCCGATGCTATGGCCGGGACGCACGATGCGGCGCTCGCCATGCGCTCGGTGCCACCGAGACACACACGGCTGTCAACTGTTCCACACGAATTCATCGAAGACGCCCCGCGTCTCGCGGAAGGGTCAGTCGTGCTTTGACACGCGACGTGCGAACCGGATGACCACGCCACCGAGGAGCGCCGACAGGACGATGACGAGGAAGAGAGGCGCCCTGGCGGTCGTGAGCCAGAAATGGATCGTCACGGACTGCCAGTTGCTCACGGCGAACCACAAGAGCAGGCCAACTGCCAACGCGGTCAGGATCTGGCGGTTGTCCAGCCTGCGCGTGGGCGTGCCGTCCGGCGGAGTCTCAGCCATGTCGCCTCCTCGCTCACGGAATGATGCCCCGAGTGGTCGTTCGCGCCGTGGATCACTCGCGACCCACGCGCCCGCCCGCGACCTGTGGACGTCTCCACACGTTAGGTGGGGAATGATGGAGGCTGGAAGGAGGCGGCAAGTGCACGATCAGGAGTCATCGGTCGCCACTGCCCCTGAACTGGTCTCCTTCGAAGAGCTCGTTGCCCTGGCTTCGAATCTGCGCTGGACCTGGCACATTGACGTGCGGTCGCTCTTCGCGGGCCTGTTCGCCGACGAGAAGCCGAGCGAGCTCGAGTGGCCGCTGCGCCTCCTTCGCAGGGCCGGCCCTGCCGTCGTCCGCGCACGACTGCGGGCGATGCCCGCGCTTGCCGCCCTCGCGCGCGAGGTCGTCGAGGACCGGTCGGACTACCTCCATGAGGCCCCGATCACCTGGTATCCGACGACCCACGGCGGCGCGCCGCCACTGCGCGTCGCCTACTTCGCCGCCGAGTTCGCACTCACCGACTCGCTGCCGATCTTCGCGGGCGGGCTCGGCGCGATAGCAGGAGAGCAGCTCAAGTCGGCGAGCGCCCTCGGCGTGCCGCTCGTCGGCGTCGGGCTCTTGTATCGCGAGTCCTCCCACCAGCGGCTCGACGACGCGGGCGTGCAGCGCGAGGCGTGGGAGGTGCTGGACCCGAATGGGCTACCCGTGACCCTGCTGCGGCACCTCGACGGCACGCCGCTCGCCGTCGAGGTGCCCTTCCCCGGACGCGTCGTCGCCGCGCAGGTGTGGACCGCGCCAGTAGGGCGGACGTGGCTCTACCTCCTCGACACCGACGTCGAGCAGAACGCCCCTGGTGACCGGCAGATCACGGCGCGGCTCTACGGTGGCGACCTCGAGACGAGGATCCAACAGGAGCTCGTCCTCGGGATCGGCGGCATCGGCGCGCTGTCGCTCGTCGGCACGGAGCCGAGCGTGCTGCACCTGAACGAGGGGCACGCTGCATTCGCCGCGCTCGCGCAGATCGCCGCGATCGCCGCGCGCCACGACGTCGACTTCGCCGTCGCTCGCCGTATCGCGGCCGCCCAGATTGTGTTCACCACCCACACCCCCGTGAACGCCGGCCACGACTACTTCCCACCGTCGCTCGCAGGCCCGTACCTCGCGCCGTACGCGGAGCTCCTCGGCATCGAGCTCGAGACCTTGCTCGCCCTCGGCAGGTATCGACCCGGGGACCCGACGGACACCTTCTGTCCCACCGTGGCCGGTCTGCGGCTCACCGACGTCCACAACGGCGTCAGCCGGCTGCACGGTGCGGTGACCCGCCAGCAGTGGGGCGGACTGTGGCCTCGACTCCCCGTAGACGAAGTCCCGATCGGGCACATCACCAACGGGGTGCACCTCCAGTCGTGGATCACGCCTGAGATCGACCGCCTGCTCGACCGCCAGCTCGGCGAAGAGTGGCGTCGCGTCCCGGGCGAGCCCGAGTCNNCGCCTCGTCGTCGCGACGAGGGACCGGCGGCGTGACGCTCTCGGACCCGAGGTCTCCGACGAGGAGCGCGAGGAAGTCGATCGCCTGCTCGACCCCGATGCCTTCACGATCGGCTTCGTCGGGAGGTTCGTCGCCTACAAACGCCCGACCTTGTTCCTCTCGGACCCTGAGCGCCTCGAGCGGCTGCTGACCGTTCCCAAGCGGCCGATTCAGATCGTGTTCGCTGGCAAGGCACACCCCGACGACGAGTTCGGCAAGCGGCTGCTGCAGACGGTCACTGACTTCGCGACCCAGCGAGACTTATCGCACCGGCTCGTGTTCATCGAGGANNCCCCTCGAGGCGTGCGGCATCGGCGGCATGAAGGCAGGCGTGAACGGGGCGCTCAACTTCAGCACGCTCGACGGATGGTGGGACGAGGTGTGGAACGACGCGATCGCGGGCGCGCCGCCGATCGGCTGGTGCATCGGCACCGATGAGCTGATCGAGGACCACGAGCTCCAGGATGCACTCGACGCAGAGTCGCTCTACATCCAGCTCGAGCGCGAGATCGTGCCGTGCTTCTTCGAGCGCGACGAGGCGGGCATCCCCCGTCGCTGGCTCGCCTCGGTGCGACAATCGATGGCGACGCTCGCCGACACGTGGCGATCCCATCGAATGGTCCAACAGTATGTGGACGACTACTACCTGCCGAGCGCCGTCCGCGCGGGCCGCCTCATGAACTACGACACGGTTCGCGCGCGGCGGCTCGCCTGGAACATCGACCGCGTTGAGCGTGCCTGGCCCGCCGTCACCGTGGAGGTGCTCGGCGTGGAGCGCGGTGCCGAGATCATCAGCGTGGACGTCGCCGTCGCGCACGCCGGGCTCGGTGCGAGCGACCTCAGCGTCGACGTGTGGGTCCAACTGCCCGAGGCGGCGCCATACCCGGTGGCCGCGCACCGCGTCGCCGCCGACTCGGTCGTCACGAGCGGTGCGGCCTACCGCGCGAGGCTCGCGGTCAAGGGACTCGAGAGCGCCGACTTCGCGGCGAGAGCGCTCCCCCGCGTCGAAGACTCGCCGAGCCGGTTCCTGCCGAACCTCATCGCGTGGTCCCCCAACGCGCGGTACGAGGCCACGCCGTCCTGATGGAGCCGTCCGGGGAGTACTTGCCTCCCGCGCTCGTCGAGCTCGCCGCAGCCTGCGGCGTGCTGGTCACCTACGTCGACCACGGCGGGGTGCGACGCACCGCGCAACGCGAGCCGCTCGTCGCGGTGCTCAAGGCGCTCGGCCAGACCGACGCTGGCCGCAACCCAGCGCGCGCGCTCGCCGAGCGACGCGCTCGCCAGTCCCTCGTGATGCTCGAGCCGGTCCAGGTGGTCGCACCAGGACAGGCGTCGGTCGCGATCACGCCGTCGCCGAGGACGAGGAAGCTCGAGTGCGTGCTTGCCAGCGAGTCGGGCGACGTCGTCGAGTGGGCGGTGGCGATCGACGAGCTCGGGCGTGCCGCTCGCTCCGGGGCCGGGCGCGCAACCCGGCGACGGTCCCTCACGCTGCCGGTCGAGCTCGATCCCGGCTATCACTCGCTCACGGTGCGCTCCTCGAAGTCCCAGGCGCACACCAATGTCATCGTCCGGCCCACGCGCGGGGCAAGAAGCCGGTTCGAGGGGACGTGGCGCGCTGTCGGCGTCTCGGCACCGCTGTTCTCGCTGCACAGTGATCGGAGCTGGGGCTGCGGCGACCTCACGGACCTGGACGAGCTTGCCGAGATCGTCTCGCGCCACGGCACCTCGGTCGTCTCAACGCTGCCGCTGCTCGCGGGCTTCGGCCCGGAGCCCTTCGAGCCGAGTCCCTATCTGCCCGTCAGCCGGCTCTTCTGGCATGAGCGGTGGATCGACGTCGAGGCGGAGTTCGACGACACGACCCCAGCGAGCGTGGTCGCCCGCGCGCGTGAGCTCGCGCGGTCGGCGAGGGACGCCGCGTCGAGGGCACATCCCCTGGTCGACGGCGCGCACTCGATCGCGATCAAGCGCGACGTGCTCGGTGAGCTCCTCGCGTCGCTGCACGAGGACGGCTCGGCGCGACTCAACGAGCTCGCGGCCTTCATCGCGGAGCGGCCGGCGGTCGTGGACTACGCACGCTTTCGAGCCGCCGGCGACCGGCTTGGGATCGACTGGCATCGGTGGCCGCGCAGGCTCCGCGAGGGCTCGATCGTGCCACGCGACGTCGAGGCGGGCGTCGTCGAGCAGTACTGCTTCAGCCAGTGGCTCGCGCACCGACAGCTCACCCGGGTCGCGGCGAGATGCGAGGAGCGCGGGCAAGTGCTCTCCCTCGACCTGCCGCTCGGCGCGCACTCGCGTGGCTACGACAGCTGGCGGCACCGCGACCAGTTCGTGGAGCAGCTGTCGGTCGGCGCGCCTCCCGATCGCTTCTTCCCCGCGGGCCAGTGGTGGGGGTTCCCGCCGCCGCGATTCGAGGCGTCGCGCGCGACCGGCCACGCCCTGTTCCGTGCCGCGCTGGTGCATCACCTGAGCGTCGCGGGCATGCTGCGGATCGATCACGTGCTCGGGCTGCAGCGTCTCTTCTGCATCCCCGAAGGCGCGACGGCAGCCGAGGGCGTGTACGTCAACGCGCCGCTCGATGAGCTGCTCGCGGTGGTCGCCATCGAAGCGGAGCGTCATCACGCCTCGATCGTCGGCGAGGATCTCGGCACCGTCGATGCCGCGGTGCGCGGCGCGATGGACCACGACGGCGTCCGGCGCTCGTTTGCGGTCGTCCTCTCTGTCGGGCGGACAGGGCCGCTGTTCGAGGCCGCCGTGCCCCCCGGCTCCGTGGCGTCCTTCACGACCCACGACCTGCCGACGTTCGACGGCTGGTGGCGCGGCCTCGACATCGACGAACGCGTGACCTACGGCCAGATCGACAAGGTGGCCGCCACGTCGATGCGCGAGCGGCGGGGCCTGGAGCGCGCGGCCCTCATGTCTGCAACGCTTCGCCCCGTGACGGCCTCGAGCGTCCCCGACGAGCCGCCCAAGGAGCTGCTCACCGCGACGCTCGACGCCCTGGCCCTCAGCGATGCCGGACTCGTCGTCGCACAACTGGGTGACCTCGTCGGCGAGCGCGAGGCGGTCAACCTCCCTGGCACCACCTACGAGCGCCCGAACTGGCAGCTGCGGATCAACCCCTCGCTCGAGTCCCTGGCGGCGGACCCGTCGGTTGCCGGTGCGCTCGACGAGCTGCGCGCTCGACGCCCGACCGAGCTGCGCTTGGCGTCAAGCCGTGCCGACGCACACGCGGGGACCGACTTCTCCGTCACCCGCTTCGGGCAGATCGACGAGCACCTCTTCTTCGAGGGCCGTCACGCGCAACTGCACGAGCGGCTCGGCGCCCACGAGATGGAGGTCGACGGCCGTCGCGGGACCTACTTCGCCGTCTGGGCCCCGAACGCCGCGTGGGTCGAGGTCATCGGGGACTTCAACGGCTGGGACGGCCGCCAGCATCCGCTCGCGAGGCACGAGCACACCGGGATCTGGGAGGGCTTCATCGCTGGTGTCGGCCTCGGCGAGCGGTACAAGTTCAAGCTCGCCTCAACCCTCGGCGGCGAGCCCTTCGACAAGGCCGACCCCTTCGCGAAGCGAAGTGAGCTGGCGCCCGGCACCGCGTCCATCACCTCGGAGCTGCGCCACGCCTGGGGTGACGGCGAGTGGATGGCGACCCGAGGCTCCCGCCAGTCGGTCGACCAGCCGATCTCGGTCTACGAGGTGCACGTGGGTTCGTGGGCGCACGTCGTCGAAGAGGGCGGCCGCTCGCTCACGTACGCCGAGATCGCGCCGCGGCTCATCGAGCACGTGCACACGCACGGCTTCACGCACGTGGAGTTCCTGCCGGTGACCGAGCATCCCTTCTACGGGTCGTGGGGCTACCACGTGACGGGCTTCTTCGCCCCCACCGCTCGCTACGGCGAGCCCGACGACTTCGCCGCGCTCGTAGACCTGTTGCACCAGGCCGACATCGGGGTGCTGCTGGACTGGGTGCCGGCCCACTTCCCGAGCGACGCCTTCGCGCTCGCCACGTTCGACGGCACGCACCTGTTCGAGCACGCCGATCCGCGCCAGGGCGTGCACCCCGACTGGGACAGCCTGATCTTCAACTACGGACGCCACGAGGTGCGGTCGTTCCTCCTCAGCGCGGCGTGCTCGTGGCTCGACCGCTACCACGTCGACGGCCTGCGCTTCGACGCGGTCGCCTCGATGCTGTACCTCGACTACTCGCGCGCACCGGGCGAGTGGGTGCCCAACCGCCACGGCGGCCGCGAGAACCTGGACGCGGTCGAGTTCCTCAGGACGTCCAACGAGGAGATCCACCGGGCGTTCCCCGACGTGATCACCGTCGCCGAGGAGTCGACCTCCTGGCCCGGTGTGACGACCCCGACGTACGCCGGCGGCCTGGGCTTCGACTACAAGTGGGATCTCGGCTGGATGCACGACACGCTCGACTACCTCGCCAAGGACCCGGTGCATCGCAGCTTCCACCACGATCTGCTCACGTTTCGCTCGGTGTACGCCACCACCGAGCAGTTCATCCTGCCGCTCTCCCACGACGAGGTGGTCCACGGCAAGGGATCGATCGTCGACCAGATGCCCGGTGACGACTGGCAGCGCTTCGCGAACCTCCGACTGCTGCTCGGCTACCAGCTGGTCCAGCCTGGCAAGAAGCTCCTGTTCATGGGCGACGAGTTCGCGCAGCGAGCCGAGTGGTCCCACGAGCGCAGCCTCGACTGGCACCTGCTCGAGCAG
>PLCI01000121.1 GCA_003135595.1 Acidimicrobiaceae bacterium
GCGGGCGCGGACCTCGTCGACGCCCTGGACGCCCATGGCGTGGAGACCCAGCTCGTCGGCTACACGGTGGGGCCGACCGTGACGAGGTTCGAGCTCGAGCTGGGCGCGGGCGTCAAGGTCGCTCGGGTCACCTCGCTCGCGAAGGACATCGCGTACGCGATGGCGTCGCCCGACGTGCGCATCCTCGCCCCGATCCCCGGTCGCTCGGCGATCGGCGTCGAGGTGCCGAACCAGCGGCGGGCGCTCGTGACGCTCGGCGACCTGCTCGCCACCCCCGAGGCCGCGGCGGCGACGCACCCTCTCGACGTCGCGCTCGGGCGCGACATCTCGGGCCGGCCCGTGTTCGTGAACCTCGCCGAGATGCCCCACGTGCTCATCTCGGGGGCGACCGGCGCGGGGAAGAGCTCGTGCATCAACGCCCTCGTGACCTCGCTCGTGATGCGCGCGACACCCGACGAGGTCCGCCTGATACTCGTCGACCCCAAGCGCGTCGAGCTCGGCAACTACAACGACCTGCCGCACCTCCTCAGTCCCGTCGTGATCGACCCGAAGCGGGCAGCAGGCGCACTGAGCTGGGCCGTCCACGAGATGGAGCGCCGCTACGACCTGCTCGCCGAGCACGGCGTTCGCGATCTGGCTGGCTACAACGAGGCGCTCGCGCGCGGCGACCTCGCCCGCCCGGGTCGCGCGCCCGTCACCGAGGTCGTGGCCGAGCTCGTCGCGAGCACCTCGGGCGCACGGGCCTCCGAGGACCCCGAGCCGAGCTGGCAGCCCGAGGCGCTGCCCTTCATCGTGGTCGTGGTCGACGAGCTCAACGACCTCATGATGGTCGCCGCGCGCGACGTGGAGGAGTCCGTCGTCCGGATCGCCCAGATGGCCCGGGCCGTCGGCATCCACCTCGTCTTGGCGACCCAGCGCCCCAGCGTCGACGTGATCACCGGCNNTGACGGCGAACTCGAACGTCACCCGACGGATCCAGTCGCCCTGGGTCTCCGAGGACGAGGTCCGCGCCGTTGTCGCGGCGTGGCGCCGACAGGGACGCATCAATGAGCCGATCGTCGCTGCGGACATCGCGGCGACCTCCGAGTACCGCACGACGAGCGGGGACGAGGACGACGACGAGCTCCTCCGACAGGCGAGGGACCTCGTCGTGCGGAGCCAACTCGGCTCCACGTCCATGCTGCAGCGCAAGCTCCGGGTCGGCTTCGCGAGGGCCGGCCGGCTGATGGACCTCCTTGAGCGTGAGGGCACCGTCGGGCCATCGGAGGGATCGAAGGCGCGCGCGGTGCTCTTGCACCCCGACGAGCTCGACAGCACTCGCTGACGTGGCGCGACACCGCCGCTCGTATCGCACGCCATCGCACCGCACGGCGATGCTGGGGGGTGCCGCGATCGGACTCGCCATGGGGTGCGCCCTCATCGCCGCAGCCGCGGTACCGCTCCCGTCCGGCGCACCGTCACTGCATCTGCGACTCGAGCTGTCGAGTGCTGCCGGGCCATCACCCGACGTGCCCTTCCCCTCAGAGGGCGAGTCCGCCGTCGCGATCCCGACGCTCGGCTTCGAGACCGCGACCCCCAACCAGCACGCGCAGCCCATCGCGAGCCTCACCAAGCTCATGACGGCGTACGTCACCTTGCACCAGCTCCCGCTCGACACGAGCAGCTCGGGGCCGAGCATCCAGGTCAGCTCGTCGGACGTCACCGTGTACCGAGAGGAGGTGCACACCAACCAGTCGAGCGTGAAGGTCGTCTACGGCGAGGTCCTGACCGAGCGCCAGCTCCTCGATGGTCTGCTCGTGCACTCGGCGAGCAACTACGCCGTGCTCCTCGCCGAGCTCGTGTCGGGCTCGGAGTCCGCGATGGTGAACGACATGAACGCCACGGCGGCCACGCTCGGACTGCACTCGACGACCTACGCCGACGTCTCGGGGTTCGACCCGGCCTCCCAGTCGAGCGCGGTCGACCAGCTGCACCTCGCCGAGCTCCTCATGCGCGACGCGACATTCGCGCGGATCGTGCGCCTCCCCGAGGTCTGGCTGCCCGTCGCGGGGATCGTGACGACGTACACGCCCGGGCTGGGCAGCATGCCGGGCCTCCCCGCCACGCCTGGCGTCGTGGGCACCAAGAGCGGCACCACCCATGAGGCCGGCGGCTGCGACGTGATGGCCTACGACGCCAGCGTGGGCCGCCACGACGTCCAGGTGCTGTCCGTCGTGCTCGGGCAGTTCCCGAAGGTCCTCGGGCGCTCGAACGTCGTGGCCGCGGGCCTTGCAGCGCTCGTGCTGGCGAAGGGGGCCATCGAGCACGCCCACGCGTGGAGGGTGACGACGGGGCGCCACGACGTCGGCACGCTCGGCTGGGGATCCCAGAGGGTGCCGGTGCTCGCCGTGTCCACGATCATCGTGCCGGTCTTCTCGAGCATCGGCGCCACCACCAAGATCCTCTACGAGCCCTGGCCGGCGAGCAGGGTGCGTGCCGGGCGCACGCTCGCGACGGTGTTCGTCACCAGTGGTGCCTACCGCGAGGTGACGACGCTCGTNNTTCGACGCCGTCGCGCTCGCCCTCGCGCTCTACGTCGAGGTCGAGGTCACCGATGCCACGGCGCTCCGCGTGACGCTCGACGGCGCGGGCTCGACGCTTCCGGCCGACGCGACGAACCTCGCCGTCGAAGTCGCCTGCAAGGTGGCGGGCCACGATCGACTGGCCATCAGCGTTCGCTCCGACATCCCCGTCGGGCGCGGTCTCGGCTCGTCCGCAGCCGTGGCGCTGGCGGCCGCCGCCGCGGCTGGCGCGGAGGACCCGCTCGCCGTCGCCATCGGCGTCGAGGGGCACCCCGAGAACGCGGCTGCCTCGATGCGCGGCGGACTCGTCGCCGCGGCGGTCTGCGGGGGAGTGGTGCGCACGGCCCCGCTCGCACTCGACCCCGCGCTGCGCGTCGTGGTCGTCGTGCCCGACACCGAGCTCGCGACCGTTGACGCGCGCGCCGTGCTGGCCGACCCGATCTCGCGAGCCGACGCGGTGTTCAACCTCCAGCACCTCGCGCTCCTGCTCTCGGGGCTCGCGGACCTCGGCGGCTTCGATGCCCACGCGATGGACGACCAGCTCCACCAAGAGCGGCGGACCGCGCTGTTCCCGCAGGCCACGGCCATCGCGGATCTCCTCCGCGGCGCCGGTGCGCTCGGGGCGTGCTGGTCCGGTGCGGGGCCGAGCATGCTCGCGGTCGTCACGCCGACGACGTCGGGCATCGTGGCGGACGCGGGGCGCCGGGCGCTGCGCACGACCGGTCTCTCTGGGACGGTGCTCGAGCTGGCACCGGACCACCGCGGGCTCGTCTGGGGGTGACCGAGGGGCGCGGGCGCGAGACGTCCGTCGGCGCTGCCTGCGTCCTCGGCGGCGCGACGGCGATCCAGTCGTCGGCCGCGATCGGCGTGCCGTGCTTCACGGCCATCGGGGCCGCGGCGACGAGCGGGCTGCGATTCCTCGTCGGCGCGATCGTTCTCACGAGCGTGGCGCAGCCCAGCCTGCGTGGCCGGACGCGCGCGGGGTGGCTCGGCATCGTGACCTTCGGCATCGCCGTCGCCGCGATGAACCTGTGCTTCTTCCAGGCGGTCGCCCGACTGCCGCTCGGCACCGCGGTGTCGATCGAGTTCCTCGGCCCGTTCACCCTGGCGGTCGTCACGGGCCGTGGTCGACGCCACTGGCTGGTCGCCATCGTCGGGCTCGCCGGCGTCGTGCTGCTCGCCCGACCCGGTGGCGGCGTCACGCTCCTCGGCGCACTCTTCGCACTCGGCGCCGCCGTCGGCTGGGCGTCGTACACCCTCGCGTCACAGCGCCTCGGCGCGGTCACCGAGGGCATCGACGGCCTCGC
>PLCI01000075.1:0-5601 GCA_003135595.1 Acidimicrobiaceae bacterium
GCCATGTCCGCGAGCATGAAGCGCAGCCCCTGGAAGTTGGCGATCGGCTCGCCGAAGGCCTTGCGCTCCTTCATGTAGCCCCCGGCGTAGTCCACGCAGGCCTGGGCGATCCCGACAGCCTGTGCGCCGATCCCCGGTCGTGACCGGTCGAGCGTATGCATCGCGATCCGGAACCCCTCGCCCTCCTTGCCGACGAGGTGGGTGGCGGGGACGCGTACCTCGTCGAGGACGACCTCGCCCGTGGGGCTCCCGCGCAGCCCGAGCTTGTCCTCGTGCTTGGCGATCTTGACTCCCCAGTCCTTCTCTATGAGGAAGCAAGAGACGCCCCTCGAGCCTGCGTCGGGATCGGTCTTCGCAAAGACGGTGTACGTGTCGGAGATGCCGGCATTCGTGATCCAGTACTTGGTGCCGGTGATCACGTAGTCGTCGCCGTCGCGCACGGCACGCGCGCGCATCGATGCCACGTCGCTGCCGGCGTCGGCCTCGCTCAGGCAGTAGCTCCCCTGGATCTCGCCGGTGGCGATCTTGGGCAGGTACTCGCGCTTCAGCTCCTCGGAGCCGAAGTTCATGACCGGGAGCATCCCGAGCTTGGAGATGAGCATCGTGACCGACGTCGACGCGCACCCGCGCGCGACCTCCTCGGCCATGATCGCCTGGGTCACCGAGTCCGCGCCCGCACCGCCGTACTCGGCGGGGACGCCCAAGGCGGGCAGCTCGAGCTCGCGGCACGCCTCGAAGCTCTTCCACGGGAATGAGGACGTTCGGTCGGCCTCCGCGGCGTTCGGCGCGATCCGCTCGTCCACGAAGGACCGCATCGTGTCGCGGAACAGTCGCTGCTCGTCAGTCAGGTCGAATGTGGTCACGTGGTCTCCTTCATCCTGTCGCGACAAGGCGTTCGCGCCAGCTCGCGAGGTCGATCGTCTCGGTCAAGGCCTTGGCCAGCACGTCGTCTCGCACCGAGTCGACAAGGACTCGCTGGGCCTCATAGCTGTGGCTCAGGCCCTTGAAGAGACCTCGCCGGTAGGTCACGAGATCCTCGGGCGCGTCGTCGAGGAAGCCGAACAGCCCTGCTGCTGCCTCGAGGTCGTAGTAGCAGGGTGCGCGACCCGCAAGCGCCGAGCGGCGCGAACCGAGCAGCGCGATCCCGAGCGCGACGTCATGGCGGACCTCGCCGTTGGCGAGTTCCAGGCGAGGCGCGAGCCGGCTCGCGAGCGAGAGCGCGTAGCCCTGGTCCGGGCCCGTGGCACCGACGCCCCTGCCGCGAGGTGCGTTGGGGGACCGCAGCTCGCCGGGGCGGTTCGTTCGCGCCTTCGTCGGGATCGGCGCGGGGATCGATCGGCGCACGCGGTCGGAGTCGGCAACTGGGACAAACGTCGGTTGCGCCACGCAGTCATCGTACGCCGACTGATCCGTTGGCCGATCCCGAGGCGGCGCTCACTCGGCGCGAGAAGCGCCCAGCACCTGTCTCGCGGTGCGAGGACCAAGGGACGACGCGCGGAGCTTGAGGGCGATCGCTCCACTCAGAAGCGCGGCGTAGGCGCACCACAGCGACGTGAAGCCGTCAGCGCTCAGTCTCGCGAGGATGACCACCGCTATGAGGTTCAGGACGCCGAACAGCACCACGTCGCGAGATCTTGACGCGAGCAGCGCGCCGCACGTGGCCACGATGTACAGCCCGATGATGGCGATGCCGTGCTGCAGGCCGATCGAGTACGCGAGGTGGTAGGCACCGATTCGGGCGCTGGGGTGACCGACCAGCATCGCCTCGAGGAGGATCGCCGCCACGACGAGGCCCACGACGGCGAACGGCGCGAGACGCCATCGTCGTCGGGCGGTGGTCTCGAGCCCGATGACGAGCAGTGGCGCCAGGACGGGCAGCACGACGAGCGCGAAGACGAGGTAGATCCACATCGCGACGGTGCCGACCCCACGAGGCACGACGCCTTGGAGCCCCCACCACACGAAGCTCTCGTCGATCTGGTGGGCGCCGAGCAAGAGGGGCACGGTCGCGACCACGAGGTACTCGGAGCGGCCGCGGAGGTGTCGGCACGCGTCGACGCCGATCAGCATGACAACCGTGCCGCCGACGAGGTCACCCTGCGGTGAAAAGCACATGTCGCCCCCTCGTCGCGCCGAGGCGCAAGCCTACGTTGCGTGTGCTCGCGTGCTCGCCCTCATCGGGCGGCGCGCTCCTAGACGTACTCGAGCCAGTGGCCGAACTGTGGCACTTCGCCGCGTACGACCTTGAAGAAGGTCCGCTGCAGCTCGGCCGTGATCGGGCCAGGCGTCGCGATGCCGATCGAGCGGTCATCCACCGCTCGCACAGGCGTCACCTCCGCGGCGGTCCCGGTCAGGAACATCTCGTCGGCGAGGTACAGGTCCGTCCGTAGCAGCGGCTCGAAGTCGACCTCGTAGCCGAGGTCGCGCGCGATCTCGATGACCGAGTGCTGCGTGATCCCGGGGAGCGCGCCGGCGACCGAGGGCCGAGGGGTGATCACGTGGCCCCCCTTCACGATGAAGACGTTCTCGCCGGATGCCTCTGAGACCATGCCGTCGGAGCCCAGCATGATGGCCTCGTCGTACCCGCCGTTGATCGCCTCGAGCTTGGCGAGCGCGGAGTTCACGTAGCCACCCGTGGACTTGGCGACCGTGGGCACGGCGTTCGGNNTCGTCGCCGAGGTAGGCCCCCCACGGCCACGCGGCGATCGCGACGTTGACCGGGGCGGGAGCCGGGTTGACCCCCATCTCGCCGTAGCCGAGGTACACCAGCGGACGCAGGTAGATCCCCTGGGAGGCGTCGTTGGCACGGACGACCTCCATGGCAGCGTCGACGAGCTCGTCGAGGTCGTAGGGCAGCGGGATCATGAGGACCTTGCAGCTGTTGACGAGGCGCTGCATGTGGTCGCGGAGCCGGAACACTGCGGGGCCGCTCGCCGTCGCGTAGCACCTGATGCCCTCGAAGGCGCCCGTGCCGTAGTGGAGGCTGTGCGTGAGGACGTGGACGGTCGCTTTGTCCCAGTCCACGAGCTCGCCGTCCATCCATACCATCGACGTGGGCTTCACTGGCATCGAGGGCCTCCATAGGCTCGGTCTGCGACATGGACGGTACCGCGCCGCCGTCGGCTCCGGGCGGCCACTCCGTCATGCCGCGCGACGCTGTCGCTGGCACACCCGTCCCATCCGGCGCGGCACCCGGACGGAACCCCGAAGATCGGGGCGGTGGCCGCTGGTGGCAGCGACCGGTCGAGCTCAGCGACTGTCGGCGGCAGCCTCCAGGGCGGCGACGTCGAGCTTGACCATCTTCAGCATCGCCTGCATCGTGCGGTCGGCGCGCGCGGGGTCCGGGTCGCTCATGAGTTCGCCAAGGCGATCGGGGACGACCTGCCAGGAGACGCCGAACTTGTCGACGAGCCACCCGCACTGCACGTCGCGCCCGCCGGCGCCGAGGCGATCCCAGTAGTAGTCGACCTCTGCTTGGTCCTTGCAGTTCACGACGAAGGAGACCGCGGGCGTGAGCCGATAGGTCGGACCACCGTTGAGCGCCATGAACGCCGTGCCGTCCAGCTCGAAGGTCACGACCATCGTCGAGCCCGTCTCACCAGGAGCGGCTTCTGGAACTGCGCTCGCGCCTGTTCGCCTCGCGTTGGGAAAGACCTCGACATAGAAGTCGGCGGCCTCGTCGGCCGTGCCGTCGAACCACAGGCAGGGGGTGACTGGTGCCATGCCACATCGTACGGCGGCGCCGTGACTCGTTGCTGGCGCACGTCGACGAACCCGAGTGCGCGAAGGAGCGGCGACGGCGCACGGTAGCCTGCGCTTCCAGACCGAGCGAAGACCATGAGCGAAAACCCGAACACCCTCACCAAAGAAACCCTCGATCGGCTCGTCGCCGAGCTCGAGGACCTCACGACGCGCGGTCGCATCGAGATTGCGTCGGCGATCGAGACCGCGCGCGCGCTCGGGGACCTCTCCGAGAACGGCGACTACCACGCGGCGAAGGACTCCCAGGGAAAGATGGAGGCGCGAATCCGCCAGCTCCAGGCGCTCTTGAAGACGGCCGAGGTCGTCGACGCCTCGAGAGGCAGTGACGGGACCGTTCGACACGGCGTCGTCGTCGCGCTGCGCTACGAGGGCGACGACGATGACGACGTCCAGCGGTACTTCGTCGGCTCGATCGAGGAGCGAGGCGATCTGCCGGTCGCGTCGCCGAGCTCGCCGCTCGGCCAGGCGCTCCTCGGCCGCTCCGCTGGCGAGGTCATCGACTACGCCGCACCCGGCGGCACGCTCCGAGTGACCCTGGTCGCTGTCGAAGGCTGAGCCGAGCATCGCCTCGGCCCCGCGGCGAGCGCGACGCCACGCACGTTTCCGGTCACCCGAGGCGTGGTCGCGGAGCAGCGGCGACTCCCCGTAGTGTCAGCAGCATGTTCATTCGACGACTCATGCGACTCGCGCTGCTCACCGCGCTCGCGAGCGCGGTGACCCGCGTCGTGCGCGATCGACTGACGGCGCCGAAGCCGGACGCCCCGACGAGCGCCGACACGTGGCCCCCGGTGCCGCGACGCCCGAGCTAACCGCTCACAGCTCGACGCGGTAGAGCTCGTGGATCCCCTCGCCTTTGCGCAGTCGGGCCAGCACGTCGTCACCGGGCGCGCCGTCGCACGACAGCACCATGAGCGCGGTGCCCGTCGCGGGGCTTGGCCCCACCGCCATCGAGCAGATCGAGACGTCGGCGCGGCCTAGCTCGGTGCCGACGAGCCCGATCATCCCCGGGCGGTCGTCGTTGCGCACCACGAGCATGTTCGGAGCCGGCGGGATGTCGACGGTGTGGCCGTCGACGCTCACGATCCTCGCTTCGGTGCGCGCGCCGACCGTCGCGATCGTCCCGGACACCGAGTGAGCCGGCGAGCGTACGGTGATGACGCTCACGAACTCGGGGCTGACGATCGAGGAGGTCTCGGCCCAGGCGATCCCGTGTGACTCGGCGAGCTGGGGCGCGTTCACGTAGGACACCGACTGGTCCGAGCGCACGGAGCACACGCCCTTCAGCACGCACAGTGTCAGGATCGAGGTGCCCGCGCCGGCGAGCTCGCCTTGGAAGTGGACCTCGATCTCGTGGGGTCCCCCCTCGTGCAGGCAGCTGAGGAATCTGCCGAGCTGCTCGGCCAGCCCCATGAAGGGCCGGGCCACGTCGGAGACCTCTTCTGCGGCGACGTTCACGGCGAAGGGGACGAAGGCGCCAGCCAAGGCGAGCTGGACCTGCTCGGCGATGGTCACGCCAGCCTTCTCCTGAGCCTCTCTTGTGCTGGCGCCGAGGTGCGGTGCCACGACGACGCTGTCGAGCGCGAACAGCGGCGAGTCGACGCACGGCTCGGTCGCGAACACGTCGAGTCCCGCGCCTTGGATGTGCCCTGATCTGATCGCGTCCAAGAGATCGGCTTCGACGATGATGCCCCCCCTCGCCGTGTTGACGATCCGCTGTCCCTGCTTGGCGTGCGCCAGGAGCTTGGCGTCGATGAGTCCCATCGTCGAGGCATTCTTCGGAAGGTGCACCGAGACGAAGTCGCTCGTCTCCATGAGCTCTTCGAGCCCGAGCAGCTCCAC
>PLCI01000075.1:5692-7916 GCA_003135595.1 Acidimicrobiaceae bacterium
GCTTGTGCGAGCAGGAGCGCCATCGCCTGCTCGGCCGCGGAGAGCACGTTCGACTGGGGCGCGTTCACGACCATGATCCCCCGCGCCGTCGCCGCCTCCACGTCGACGTTGTCGAGTCCGATGCCCGCGCGGCCCACGACGACCAGGTCTTTGCCCGCCTCGAGGACCTCTTTGGTGACCTGGGTCGCAGAGCGGACGATGAGGGCGGCCGCGCCGTTCACGGCCTCGAGCAGCTCTTCGGGAGTCAGCCCGGTCCTCGTGTCGACGTCGTGACCGGCGGCTCGCAGCGCCTCGACGCCTGACAGGGCGATCTGCTCGGTCACCAGCACGCGTGGCACGGCACTCCTTCTGACGGGGTCCCCAAGGCTACGGCGCGTGACGCGAGGTCGATCAGCCGGCGGCGAACTGGGCGATGCGATGCACGCCCTCAACCAGGTCGGCGTCAGAGATCGCGCTCGACAGCCGCAGGTGGCCCGGCGCGCCGAAGGCCTCGCCCGGCACCGTGGCGACGTGCGCGGTCGCGAGCAGGGCCTCGGCGAGCTCGGCGGTCGTCGTGACCCGGTGGCCCGACAGCTCGCGGCCGAGCAAGCCGGTGACGTCGGGGAAGCAGTAGAAGGCGCCGTCGGGCACGACGCAGGTCACGCCGTCGATCGCGTTCAGCATCGACGTCATCGTGGTGCGTCGGCGGTCGAAGGCCGCGCGCATCTCGGCGACGGCGCTGAGATCCCCCTCGAGCGCGGCGAGGGCCGCACGCTGGGAGATGTTGGAGATGTTCGACGTGACCTGGGACTGGAAGGTTGTCGCGGCGTCGATGACGTCGGTCGGGCCAATGAGCCAGCCGATCCGCCACCCGGTCATGGCGTAGGTCTTGGCGACCCCGTTCACGATGATCGCACGGCCCTCGAGCTCGGGGACCGCCACGGGCATCGACGTCTGGACCGTGTCGCCGAAGACCAGGTGCTCGTAGATCTCGTCGCACAGCACCCACAGGTCGTTCGCCGCCGCCCACTGCCCGATCTGCGTGACGAGTGCGGCGGGATAGACGGACCCGGTCGGGTTGCACGGCGAGTTGAAGATGAGCACCTTGGTCCGCTCGGTGCGGGCGGCCTCGAGGTCCGCCACGGACGCGAGGAACCCCGAGGCGGGCGTGGTCACGACGGCCACGGGCTTGCCGCCCACGAGCCGGGCGACCTCGGGGTACGTGGTCCAGTACGGCGAGGGGATCAGCACCTCGTCACCTGGGTCGAGCAGCGCGGTGAGCGCGGTGAACACCGCGTGCTTGGCACCGTTGGTGACGATGACGCGGTCGGCAGTGGCGTCGAAGCCGCTGTCACGCGAGGTCTTGGCGCAGATCGCGGCTCTGAGCGCGGGCAGCCCCGCGGTCGGGGTGTAGTGGTGCATCGCAGGGTCCCGGCACGCCGCGATCGCGGCCTCGACAATAGGGTCCGGCGTCGGGAAGTCGGGCTCGCCGGCACCGAAGCTGATGACCGGGACGCCGTCTTGGCGAAGCTGCTTGGCCGCGGCATCGACGGCGAGGGTGGCGGACGGCTCGAGGGACGTGAGCACGGCGGCGACCCGGCGCGTCGCGGTCGAAGCTTCGGCCATGACTGGCATGATGCCATACGTGATCGACGCCAACGCCCTCACGATTCCCTCGAACCTGCTGCCCGCCGACGGTCGATTCGGCTCGGGGCCGTCCAAGGTGCGCGCCGAGCAGGTGGCGTCGCTCGCCGCCGACGCGCCCACCTACCTCGGGACCTCGCACCGACAGGCGCCGGTCCGCGACGTCGTGAGCGAAATCAAGTCGTCGATGGCGACGCTGTTCAGCCTCCCCGACGACTACGAGGTGCTGCTCGGCAACGGGGGGACCACGACGTTCTGGGACGCCGCGACGTTCGGCTTGATCACCGCGCGCAGCGAGCACCTGTGCTTCGGGGAGTTCTCGGCGAAGTTCGCCGCCGCGACCCGCGCGGCCCCGCACCTGGAGGACCCCGTCGTCATCGAGACCGAGCCCGGCAGCCACCCCGACGCCGTCGCCGACGCGTCCGTCGACGTCTACGCGCTCACCCACAACGAGACCTCGACGGGGGTCATGGCCCCGATCGTCCGTCCCCAGGGGGCGGAGGGCATCGTGCTCGTGGACGCGACGAGCGGCGCGGGCGGGCTGCCGGTCGTCGCCTCTGAGTTCGACTGCTACTACTTCGCCCCGCAGAAGTCCTTCGCG
>PLCI01000119.1 GCA_003135595.1 Acidimicrobiaceae bacterium
CGGTCGACTGGAAGCGCTCGAAGTCCACCTCTCGCGCTGCCACGGCGCGGATCCTAACGACCGTCCGCAATGTGGCTTGCGAGTGGACCGGACGCGCCCTGTAGCGTCCGTGCGTGCCGCGCCCCGTGGATCTGCGCAGTGACACCGTGACGCGTCCGACGCCTGTGATGCGCCAAGCCATGGCCAACGCCGAGGTCGGCGACGACGGCTATGGCGAGGACCCGACGGTGAACGAGCTCGAGGAGGCCTACGCCGCCTGGGTGGGCAAGCCGGCCGCGGTGTTCGTGCCCTCCGGGGTCATGGCGAACCAGATCGCGATGCGGGTCCTCACGCGGCCGGGCGACGTCGTCGTCGCCGGGGCGCTCCAGCACGTGGTCGGCTTCGAGATGGGTGCCGCGGCACGCAACGCCGGCATCCAGTTCCACACCGTCGACGACACCGACGGGCACCTCGATCCGCGGTCGGTCCAAACGGCGTTCGACGCTGAGCGGCACCACCAGCCCGCCGTGCGCGCCGTCGTGCTCGAGAACACCCACATGGCCTCGGGTGGGTCCCCGATGACCCCCGAGGAGACCGGGGCCCTCGTGGCGGCCGCTGGCGGCTTCCCCGTCCACCTCGACGGCGCGCGCCTGTTCAACGCCGCGGTCGCGCTCGGGGTCGCCGGCTCGGCGCTCGCCGCGCCGGCGACCACCGTGATGAGCTGCCTCTCGAAGGGGCTCTGCGCCCCGGTCGGCTCGGTGCTGGCCGGTGCGGCCGACGTGATCGCCCAGGGGCGCGTAGAGCGCAAGCGGCTGGGCGGCTCGATGCGCCAGGCGGGCGTGCTCGCGGCCGCGGGCCTGGTCGGCCTCCGGACCATGGTCGACCGGCTCGCCGACGATCATCGTCGGGCCCGTCGCCTCGCCGACGTCGTGGCCGAGACGGTGAGTCGCGACTTCGACCCTGCGACGTGCCGCACCAACATCGTGTGCTTCGAGCACCCCGACGCCGAGGCCCTGGTCGGCGCGCTCGCCGCGCGAGGCGTGCTCGCGGGCACCGTCACGTCGACCAGAGTGCGCCTGGTCACGCACGCCGACGTCGACGACGAGATGCTCGACGTGGCGATCGGGGCGCTCGTGGCACTTAGAGACGGCGTCGGCGCCACGCGGTAGCCTCGTCACGTCCGGGGGCTCCCTGCGGATGTCCAACATGGCACTCGATCTCCTCCACCTCTCCTCGGTCATCCATCGACCGCTCGTCGATCGTGACGGGGAGCGGATCGGGAGGATCGAGGACGTCGTGGCGCGGCTGGGCGGCTCCTCGCACCCGCCGGTCGTCGGCGTCGTCGTGCGGATCGAGGGGCGGGGCCTGTTCGTCCCGATCCGCAAGATCGCCTCGATCGAGGCCGGGCGCTCCCAGTTCGACGGGCGCAAGGTCGACCTCCGGCGATTCGAGCGGCGCCCGGGCGAGCTCCTGCTCTGCGCGGACCTGCTCGCGCGGCACTTCATCAACTTCGTGCGCGGCCGGCTCATCACGGCCAATGAGATCGAGCTCGCGNNGACTTCGCCCAGATCCAGCCCTTCGTGAGCCACGTCCCGACGGCGCGCCTGCGCATCCCCTATCGGCGGCTGGCGAAGCTGCATCCCGCGCAGATCGCCGACCTCGTGGAGGCGGCGAGCCACGAGGAGGGCGAGGAGATCATCGAGGCCGTCGGGCTGGACCGCGAGCTCGAGGCCGACGTCTTCGAGGAGCTCGACACCGAGCACCAGCTCGAGTTCATCGACCAGCGAAGCGACGACGAGGCGGCTCGGCTGCTCTCTCGGATGGCGCCCGACGATGCCGCCGACCTCATCAGCGAGGTCGACCAGGAGCGACGGCTGCCACTGCTCGAGCTGCTGTCCGAGCCCCAGCAGCGCAAGGTTCGCAACCTGCTCAGCTATCCCGCGGAGTCCGCGGGAGGGCTCATGAGCCCCGACTTCTGCACCGTCGAGGCGGCCGCAAGCGTGGAGGACGCGGTCGGTGCAGTGCGGACGGCCGCAGCCCCGATCGAGTCGCTCAACGTCGTGTTCGTGCTCGACGAGCATGGGCACCTCGTCGGGACCGTGCCGCTCGCGATGCTCGTCCGCTCGCGACCTGCCGCGCGCGTGGCCGACGTGATGCGCACGGACCCGCCGCACGTCCATCCGCACTGGGACGTCAATCGGATCGCCCGCCAGATGAGCGACTTCAACCTGGTGGTGGTCCCCGTGCTCGACGAGGAGCACGCGCACGTGCTGGGTGCGGTGACCGTCGACGACCTGCTCGAGCTGCTCTTGCCGCAGGGCTGGCGGCGCGAGTTCGGGCTCGCCGCGGCCGAGGAGTAGACCGGGCCGGGCCCCGAGGCGCTACTTCGAGACGGCGACCACGATGACCTTCGTGACGACGAGGACGACGGCCAGGGCGAGGTAGGCGCGCATCGCGATGAGGCCCGCCTTGCGGCCGCGCGAGAGCTCCGGCTTCTCGAGGAGCGTGAGCGGCGGCATGCGCCAGTCCCGGCGCTGAATGGCGGAGAACGTCGGGGCGGGCTCGGCGCGGCCCCGCGAGGAGCGGACGAGGAGCACGGCGCCACCGACGAGGCCGATCGCCCCGCCGCCGCCGAGCACCGCTTCGATCTGGGTCCCCGAGATCGAGGGGAAGAGCACGCTCGCGGTCAGGATCACCGACAGCAAGATGAGCACCCAGATGATCACGCTCGTCAGGGCGTTCATGCCTCGGCCGTTCGCCCACGGTCCGACGACGGCGCGATCGTTGCACAGCAGCAGCAAGAAGACGACGGCACTCGGCAGCAGGACGCCCGCGAGGGTCTGGACGCCCTCGGTGATCAGACCGAGCGGCACGCCGGGCAGCAGGACCAGGGTTGCCGAGACGACCATGAGGCCCGCGTAGCTGGCGTAGAAGCCCTTCGCGGTCCGCCACGAGCGATGCAGCGAGTGCGTCGCGCCGAGCACGTCCGCGGTCGCGTACGCGGTCGACAGACCCACGGCCGCCGCGCCGATCGTGCTGGCGTCGAGCAGCGCCACCGCGAAGAGCACGCCCACGATCCGCGACGATGCTGCCGACAGCCCCGACGCGATCCCGGCGGCGTCGGTGAAGTGGCCGAAACCAGACGTGCCCGCGAACGCCTCCGCGGAGAACCCGATCATCATGCCGGCGCCGAAGACGACGATCGCGATGCCGATCCACAGGTCGATGCGCTCGTAGTTGATGAAGCGAGGCGTGATGCGCTTGTCGATGATGTAGGACTGCTGGAAGAAGAGCTGCCAGGGAGCGACGGTCGTCCCGACGATGCCGATGATGAGCAGCATCGCCGTGGACACCGAGGTGCCATGGGGGAGCCCTGGCGCGATCGCGTCGTGCGCGATGGTGCCGAGGGGCGGGTGGACGAGCACGTAGATCGGGATGACGAGCAGGGATCCGACGACGAGCACGAGGCAGATCCGCTCGAATCGCCGGAAGCTGCCCGTGCTGACCGCGCCGATGATGATCAGCACCGCGCAGATGACCGCAGGCACCTTCGGCAGCCCCAGGTAGCTGGTCGCCAGCGTGATCCCGATGAACTCGGTGACGATGGTGAGGGCATTGAGGATGAACAGGTCGATGACGCTGAACGCCCCCCAGAACCTTCCGAAGCGCTCGAGGATCAGCCGGGCGTGGCCGACCCCGGTGACGACCCCGAGCCGAAGCACCATCTCCTGGCTGACGTACAGGACGGGGATGAGCAGCAGCAGGGTCCAGACGAGGCGCGTCCCGAAGTTCTGCCCGGCCTGTCCGTAGGTGCTGAACGCGCCCGCGTCGTTGTCGCCGACCATCACGATCAGACCTGGCCCGACGATCGCGAGCAGCGTCATCAGCCGCCTGCGCGCGCCTCGACGCGGCCCCACGTCGTCGAGGTGGACCGTGCCGAGTCCGCCCCTGATGTCGCCGGCGTGTGCGCTGTCCAGCGCCGCCGACGCGTGCACGACCTCCTCCGCGTCGGGCCGGCTCATCGGCGCTGCCTTGCGACGTGCTCCCGGGGGAGGCCGATCTCACGCAGCCGCATCTGGACCGTGAGGCGCGACGAGTGGGGCCGCAGCCACCTCGACGACGACGCCGGCGACCACCACGCAGTGCGTCTCATGTCTCTCCGATCTGACGATGGCACATCAACCGATCAGGAGAGCGCGTGGCGCCCTCCTCGGAGCCTCGAGTGACGTCGACGGCGCGGGATCAGGCGATCCGGAGCGGCACGAGCGTGCTCAGAGGCCCGGCTCGGCCCTGGGTGGCGCGACTAGCAAGGAAGCGCGGCGCCGAGGACCTGCGAAGAGCGGGCGGTACTTGGAGGGTCTAAGTCCATTCCGCTCACCTCGATTCGCTCGTGGGGTCCTAGTGCCAGCCGGACAAGACTACTGGACGGGACGACGACTCCTCCGGGTTGGCTGCGGTGTCGAGGCAGAGAACACGCCCACCTAGTGTGGCGCGGTGCAGTCCTCGAGGACCCTCGTGTGCGTGCACGCGCATCCTGACGACGAGGCACTGTTCACCGCGGGGATCATGGCCCGCTATGCGGCCGCGGGCGTGCGCAGCGTGCTCGTGACCTGCACGGACGGCAGCCTCGGCTTCGGCCTCGACGGCGTCGGCCCGCACGACGCCGGACACGACCGAGACGAAGTCGCGATCATGCGGCGTGGCGAGCTGGTGCACGCGGCGCGCCTGCTCGGCGTCGATCGGCTCGAGACATTCGGGTATCGCGACTCAGGGATGGCGGGGTGGCCCGAGAATCACGAGGAAGGTGTCTTCATCCGCCAGCCGGTCGATGACGTCGCCGCGCGGATCGCGGCCGTCTTCGACGAGGAGCGCCCCCAGGTCGTCGTCACCTACGACGCGAACGGCTTCTACGGCCACCCGGACCATGTCTTCACGCACCTCGCCACGACGGCGGCCGTCGAGGCGACCGAGTCGGTCGCGCGCGTCTACTTCCCTGCGATCCCCGAGTCGATGCTGGCCGGGTTCCTCGACCTCGCGCGAGAGGCGGGCATGGAGCTGCCCGAGTGGCTGGAGGCACCCGACTGGGGGACCCCCGACGAGCTCGTGCAAACCGAGGTCGACTGCACGCCATGGGTGCGCCTCAAGCACGCCGCACTGGCGGCGCACGCCTCCCAGGTCGACAACGCCGACCTCGTCGGCATGCCCGAGGAGGTCTTCGACATCGTCTTCGGGACCGAGCGCTACGTCCGNNGCTGACGCTGCTGTGCGTGCACGCGCACCCCGACGACGAGTCCTCGACGACCGGCGGCGTGCTGCGCACCTACGCGGACCAGGGGGTGCGCACCGTCCTCGTCACCTGCACCGACGGGGCGCTCGGCGACGCCCCGGACGGCACCACGCCCGAGGCGCAGCACCACGACCGCGCCTGGGTCGCGGGTCACCGCGCCGAGGAGCTCGCGCGAGCCGCTGCCATCCTCGGGATCGCCCGCGTCGAGATGCTCGGGTATCCCGACTCGGGGATGGAGGGCTGGTCGCAGAACGACGAGGCCGGCTCGTTCTGGTCGACGCCGGTCGCCGACGCGGCAGCACGGCTCGTCCCGATCCTCCTCGAGGAGCGACCCCAGGTGGTCGTGACCTACGACGAGATCGGCTTCTACGGCCACCCGGACCACATCCAGGCGCACCGCGTGACGAGGGCGGCGCTCGAGGCATCGGGACTGGCCTCGAGCCTCTTCTACCCCGCGATCCCGAGCTCGGCGTTCAAGCGGTTCCGAGAGGTGCTCCGCGAGGCCGACGTCGAGGGCCCGGGGGGCGACGACGACGACGAGGGCCGCGGTCCTCCGGGCACCCCCGACGAGAAGATCGACGTGGTCATCGACGTGTCGGGCGCGGTGGACGCGAAGTTCGACGCGCTGGCCGCGCACGCGAGTCAGACCGAGAGCTCCTTCTTCCTCAAGATGGGACGCGACCGCTTCCGCCAGTTCTTCGGCACCGAGTGGTTCGTCCGCGCGATCGACCCGCTCGGCCGGTCCGGCATGGACCACGACCTCTTCGCCGGCTGGCGCGACTGACCTATCGGGCGCCGAGGGGCGGCCAGTCGCTGTCTAGTAGCGGTAGCTGTCGGGCTTGAACGGACCGTCGACGGGCACGCCGAGGTAGGCCGCCTGGTCGTCGCGCAACGTCGTAAGGCGCACGCCGAGCGCGTCGAGGTGCAGGCGGGCGACCTTCTCGTCGAGGTGCTTCGGCAGCGTGTGCACCGCCGTCGCGTAGTCCGAGTCGGCACGGAACAGCTCGAGCTGTGCCATGACCTGGTTCGTGAACGAGTTGGACATGACGAAGCTCGGGTGCCCTGTCGCGTTGCCCAGGTTGAGGAGCCGTCCCTCGGACAGCACGATGATCGAGTGCCCGTCGGGGAACGTCCACAGGTCGACCTGGGGCTTCACGGTCTCGCGAACGATCCCTTCGAAGGCGGCGAGCCCTGCCATGTCGATCTCGTTGTCGAAGTGGCCGATGTTGCCGACGATGCACTGGTGCTTCATGCGTGACATCTGCTCGGCGGTGACGACCCCGCGGTTGCCCGTCGCGGTGATCACGAGGTCGCAGGTCGCCAGCACGTCCTCGAGCGTCGCGACCTGGTACCCGTCCATCGCGGCCTGCAGCGCGCAGATGGGGTCGATCTCGGTCACGATGACGCGCGCGCCCTGGCCGCGGAGGCTCTCCGCGCAACCCTTCCCGACGTCGCCGTACCCGCAGACGACCGCGACCTTGCCGCCGATGAGCACGTCGGTGGCGCGGTTGATGCCGTCGATCAGGCTGTGCCGGCAGCCGTACTTGTTGTCGAACTTCGACTTCGTGACCGCGTCGTTGACGTTGATCGCGGGGAACAGGAGCGTGCCGTCGCGCGCCATCTCCACGAGGCGGTGCACGCCGGTCGTGGTCTCCTCGGAAACCCCCCGCACACCTGTGGACAGGGTGGTCCACTTGCCCGGACTCGAAGCCAGGCCGGCCGCGAGCACGCCGAGCACGATCGCGAACTCCTCGGAGTCTGCCGTCGAGGGGTCCGGCACCGCGCCGGCCTTCTCGAACTCAACACCCTTGTGCACGAGGAGCGTCGCGTCGCCGCCGTCGTCGAGGATCATGGTCGGGCCGTCATGGCCGGGCCACGTGAG
>PLCI01000017.1:0-8376 GCA_003135595.1 Acidimicrobiaceae bacterium
TCGCCTGGGCGAGCTCGTCGGCACCTGCCACTCGCTCCTTCAGCAGGTACGCGCGCCCCGCGGAGCCCTCCTCGAGCAGCGCGAGGGCGTAGGTCGGCGAGGTGTACTGGCTGAGGACGACGACACCGATCTCGGGGTGGTGCTCGCGCACCCAGGAGGCCGCGCGCAGCCCCTCGTCCGTCCCTGTCGGCGGCATCCGGATGTCCGTCACGACGACGTCGGGCTTTGCCTCGTCGACGAGTGCGAGCAGCTCGGGCAGGTCGCCGGCAACGCCCGCGATCTCCAGGTCGTCCTCGGCGTCGACGAGGCGCGAGATGCCCTCGCGCAGCAGCGCGTTGTCCTCCGCGAGCACCACCCGGACCGTTGCCACGATCGCGGGAGCCTACCTGGGCTCGTGCGCCGTCAATGGTGCCGACCTCGCGGCCCACGATGTCGCGCACAGCCCCTCGCGGTGGGTTCCGTGACACGTGCCCGCGCCAGTCGAGCGGTGGCACGGCCGTGATCGCCATGAGGTGGCGTGCTGCGCGGTACCTCTCCGTGGCGACCCTCCCGCGCCGCCGACGAGGACTCGTGTCGCTCATGGTGCTGCTCGCGCTTGTCGGTGGGGTCTCGATGGGCGCACTGGCCGCAGCGCGACGGACCCAGGCCGCGTACCCGACGTACCTCGCGTCGTCACGGGCGTCGGACCTCCAGCTGTTCGTGTACCGCCTCGCCTCGCCGACAGGCTCGTCGGGACAGGCACTCACCAAGAAGCTCGCTGCGATCCCACAGGTGTCGCACGTGTCGGCGGCGCCGAACATCTTCCTCGCGATCCACGAGCCCCCGGGCACGCCACAGCCGCCGGCGATCGTCAGCGCCGATGTCAGCTTCATCGGGAGCCAGGGCGGCGCCTACTTCTCCGTGGACCGACCCGTCGTCCAGCAGGGGCGGATGTCGAACCCGCGCTCGCCCGACGAGCTCGTCGCGTCCAAGGACGCCGCGAGGCTTCTCGGCTGGCACGTCGGCGAGCGGATCGCCTTCGACGTCTACTCCGTCGCGCAGGTCGACACCGCGTCGTCATTCCCCCCGCACGGCCCGCCGGTGGGCCACGCGACCGCGACGCTCGTCGGCCTCGTGGACTTCGCAAGCCAGGTGGCCCACGACGACGCCGACCAGTACCCGACGTACGTCCTCGCAACCCCTGCGATGACACACCGATTCTCGGGGATCGAAGGGTTCACAGCCTACGAGCTGCGCCTGCGAAACGGTCAAGCCGACGTCAGCGTGGTCGAGCGCGAGCTCGCCTCGCCCTCGCTCCTTCCGCCGGGGTCGGTGTACGCCTTCCACCTGACGTCGATCGTCGAGGGACAGGTGGAGCGCGCGATCCGGCCGGAGAGCATCGCCCTCGCCGTGTTCGGTGCGATCGCGGCCGCCGCAGCGCTGCTGATCGGCGCGCAGGCCATTCGGCGCCAGGTGTTGGCGTTGCGCAGCGAACTTGTCGTCGCGAGGGCACTCGGTGCGGACCGCACGGCGCTCGTGATCGCCTCGTCGCTCGACCCGCTCCTCGCGGTCGCCGGTGGTGCCCTGCTTGCGGCAGTCGTGGCCCTCGCGTTGTCGCCGCTCGCCCCGATTGGCGCGGTGCGAGCGGTCGACCCGTCACCGAGCGTGCACGCGGATTGGGTCGTGCTGGTGGCCGGCATGGCGCTGCTCGTCGTTGTGCTCGCGGCGTTCGCCGTCGTCAGCGGACTCGCGGTGACCCGCCGGAAGTCTGGGGTCCGCGCCGAGGTGGCGACGAGGCGTTCGGTCGTCTCGGATGCCGCGGCGAGGGCCGGCCTGCCCGCACCGCTCGTCGCCGGGCTGCGCTTCTCGCTGGAGCGGGGATCTGGCAGGACGCAGGCCCCGGTGCGATCCGCACTCGTGGCTGCCGTGGTCGCCGTGGTGGTCGTGGTCTCGACCGTCACGTTCGCGTCGGGGCTCGCGACGCTCAACTCGCACCCGCCCCTCTACGGGTGGAACTGGAGCTACGCGATCGACTCGCCGACGGGTTCGAACGTACCGCCGATCGTCGCGACCGAGCTGCGCAAGGATCCGGACGTGGCGTCGTTCGCCGGGTACACCTTCGCCAACGCGCTGTTCGACGGCGTCACGGTGCCGATCGACATCAAGAGCGCGAGCTCGAGCCTCGGGCCGGCGCTCCTGGCAGGGCACGATGTCGTCGTTGGCGAGCGCCAGGTCGTCCTCGGCCAGCTGACGCTCGACCAGCTGCACAAGAAGCTCGGTGACACGGTCACGATCACGTACGGGAACAAGCAGGACTACCCCGTCTACGTGCCGCCGACGCCCCTGCGAATCGTCGGCATAGCCACGATGCCGGCGATCGGCGCCAGCGGCAACCTGCACACCTCGATGGGGATCGGCGCCGAGGTAGAGGCCGGGATCGAGCCAGCGGCGTTCCACAACGCCCTCACCTCGCCGGACCCGAACCTCAACGGACCGAGCATGTTCGTGGTGCGGCTCAAGCCCGGTGTCGCCGCGTCCGACGGCCTGTTATCACTGCGCCGCATCGCGCGGGACGCGACCAGGGTCATGGCCGCGGACCCGAACGTCGGCGGCGTCACGTACGCGGTCCTCGGCGCCCAGCGTCCCGCGGAGATCGCGATCTACCAGTCGACCGGCTCGACGCCGGCCGTGCTCGCGCTCGGACTCGCCTTTGGGGCAGTCGCGGCGCTCGGGCTCGCGCTCGCCTCGTCGGTGCGCCGGCGACGCCGCGACCTCGCGCTGCTCAAGACGCTGGGCTTCCGGCGGCGCCAGCTGGCCGCGACGATCGCCTGGCAGGCCTCCACCGTCGCGGTCGTCGGGTCGATCTTCGGCGTGCCGCTCGGGATCGCGCTCGGACGGTGGCTGTGGACCCTGTTCGCACAGCAGATCAGCGTCGTGCCCGAGCCGACCGTGCCGGTTGCCCAGGTCGTCGTGATCGTCGCGTTGGCCATCGTCCTCGCCAACGTCGTCGCTGCGGTGCCAGGTCGCATCGCGGCGCGGACGCCGGCTGCGCTCGTGCTTCGCTCCGAGTAGCTGTCGTGTGGGGCGACGCCACGTCGAGCCCATCGACGGCGGCTCGCCAGAGAGCTGGCGATCGACGGGTTCACCTCTGCCCAGCTCGGCGTCAAATGACATGCGAACTGGCGCAGGTAACCTGACTCGGCCGTGTGCCCCGTGTTGAGACCTGTTGATGCCGCACTGATCCGGAATTTCTCGATCATCAGCCACGTGGACCACGGCAAGTCCACCCTGTCAGACCGGATACTCGAGCTGACGGGCGCGGTGAGCGCCCGTGACATGCGGGCCCAGTACCTCGACTCGATGGACCTCGAGCGCGAGCGCGGGATCACCATCAAGGCCCAGAACGTCCGGGTCCACTTCGAGGGCCACATCCTGCAGCTGATCGACACACCCGGGCACGTCGACTTCGGCTACGAGGTCTCTCGCTCACTTGCGGCATGCGAGGGCGCGGTGCTGCTCGTCGACGCGAGCCAGGGCATCCAGGCCCAGACGCTCGCAAATGCCTACAAGGCTGTCGAGCACAACCTCGAGATCGTCGCCGCCCTCAACAAGATCGACCTGCCTGCCGCGGACCCAGATCGATACGCGCGCGAGATCGAGCAGGTGCTCGGCATCGACGCCACCGACATCCTGCGCATCTCGGCCAAGACCGGCGAGGGCGTCGCCGAGCTCTTGCGGGCAGTGATCGAGCGCATCCCCGCGCCGTCCGGCGCGCCCGACGCGCCGCTTCGCGCGCTCATCTTCGACTCGTCCTACGACCAGTACCGAGGCGTGGTCAGCTCGCTGCGAGTGGTCGACGGGACGCTGCGAAGCGACGCGAGGCTTCGATTCATCCAGGCCAAGGCCGTGCACGACGTCGAGGAGCTCGGCATCCGCACGCCGGTTCCCGTCCCGACCACCGCCCTCGGGCCCGGCGAGGTCGGCTACCTGATCGCGGGCATCAAGGACGTCGGCGAGGCTCGCAGCGGCGAGACGGTGACCGACTCGCGCGCGCCGGCGACCGAGGCGCTCGAGGGCTACCAGGATCCCAAGCCCATGGTGTTCTGCGGGCTCTACCCGATCGATGGTGACGACCTGCCACAGCTTCGCGACGCGCTCGAGAAGCTGAAGCTCAACGACTCGAGCGTCACGTTCGAGCCGGAGAGCTCCCACGCGCTCGGCTTCGGGTTCCGCTGCGGGTTCCTCGGCCTCTTGCACATGGAGATCGTGCGAGAGCGCCTGGAGCGCGAGTTCAACCTGGTCCTGATCGCCACCGCGCCGTCGGTCGCGTACCGCGTGGTGCTGACCGACGGTGGGGTGCTCGAGATCGACAACCCCACCGAGCTGCCCGACATGAGCCGCGTCGACCACATCGAAGAGCCGATGCTCGCCGCCACGCTGCTCGTGCCCGTCGAGTACCTGGGCTCGGTGATGGACCTGTGCCAGCAGCGCCGCGCCGACATGGAGAGAATGGAGTACCTGAGCCCCGAGCGCGTCGAGTTCGTGTACCGGATCCCGCTCGGCGAGGTCGTGCTCGACTTCTTCGACCAGCTGAAGTCGAGGACGAAGGGCTACGCGAGCCTCGACTACGAGCCGGCCGGCTACGCGACCGCCAACCTCGTGCGCGTCGACGTGCTGATCAACTACCAGCCCGTCGACGCGTTCTCCACGATCGTGCACCGCGACTCGGCCGACACCTACGGGCGCCGGATGGTCGAGCGGCTGCGAGAGCTGATCCCGCGACAGATGTTCGACGTGCCGATCCAGGCTGCTGCGGGGGGCCGGGTCATCGCGCGCGAGACGGTGAAGGCCCGTCGCAAGGACGTGCTCGCCAAGTGCTACGGCGGGGACATCACGAGGAAGCGCAAGCTCTTGGAGAAGCAGAAGGAGGGCAAGAAGAAGATGAAGAGCATCGGGCGCGTCGACGTGCCCCAGGAGGCCTTCATCTCCGCGCTGCGCCTCGAGGACTGAGAAACGAGAACCTGGCGCACCGTGCACCGGGCACACTCCTCAGTTGGCACTCAGTAGAGTGGAGTGCCAAACCCCTGGAGACTGCGAATGCCGCGTGCCCACAACTCATCGGGGCCCCCGCGCCCGTCCGAGGAGCTGGACGGGCGCCGTGCCGCGATCCTCGACGCGGTGGTCGCCGAGTACGTGGAGACCGCCCAGCCGGTCGGGTCCGCGGCCGTCGCGAGGTCGGCCGGCGTCGGCGTGTCGCCCGCCACGGTCCGCGCCGAGATGGTGGCTCTCGAGCGCGAGGGCTACCTCACCCAGCCGCACACGAGCGCGGGCCGGATCCCGACGGACCTCGGCTACCGATTCTTCGTCGACCACCTCTCCGAGCCCGGGGTGCTCGGGCCCACCCAGCGCAGCCAGGTGGCGCGCTTCTTCAGCCAGGTCCGCGGCGAGATGGAAGAGGTCCTCGAGCGCACGAGCGCGCTGCTCGCCGAGCTCACCAGCCACGCGGCCGTCGTCGTCGGCCCCTCGCACGACACCGCCAGGATCGTGTCCGCCCAGGTCGTGCGGCTCGCCTCGAGGGTGGGCCTCGTCATCGCCGTCCTCGACGACGGCGCGGTCGAGAAGGCCACGGTCGAGTTCGACGATGACCTGGCCGACGAGTCACTGTCGGTGGCGTCCGCAGCGCTCGCCGAGCGGTTCGTCGGCCTCGCCTTGCGCGAGGTGCGCGCCGAGGAGCCCATCGGCCTCGACCCGCTGTCGGCGAGCATCGTGACCAGGTCCCTCGAAGCCGTGGCATCGATCGCGGAGCGTCGCGAGCCTGAGCACGTCTTCATCGGCGGCTCGTCTCGCATCGCCTCGTCCTTCGACGCCGTGGAGACCGTGCGCTCGGTGCTCGCGACCCTCGAGCAGCAGCTCGTCGTCGTGCACCTCTTGAACGACGTGCTCGACAGCGGCCTGTCGGTCGCGATCGGTGGGGAGCACGGCTACGAGCCCCTCGCGAGCTGCGCGGTCATCGTCGCGCCAATCGCCATCGAGGGCGCCCCGAGCGGCGTCGTGGGGATCTTGGGCCCGACAAGGATGAACTACCCCGAGGCGATGGCCGCGGCCGAGGTCGTCTCTTCCAAGCTCTCCCGTCGCTTCGCGTCGGTCCGACACGGCGAGTCCGACCCCGACGAGCCGCGTCGTGGCTGAGCGCGACCTCTACGAGCTGCTCGGCGTCGCGCGCGACGCGACCGACGACGAGCTGAAGCGCGCCTTTCGGCGCAGGGCCCGCGAGCTGCACCCCGACACGAATCCCGATGACCCCGCCGCAGAGGCAGAGTTCAAGCAGGTCTCGGTCGCCTACGAGATCCTCTCGGACCCCCAGCGCCGCCAGCACTACGACCGGTTCGGTCTCCAGGGCATCATGGGCGGCCAGCCCGGCGGACCCGAGTGGACGACCTTCGGCGAGGGCGGGCTCGGCGACCTGTTCGAGGCGTTCTTCGGCGCAATGGGTGGCGCCCCGCGGCGCGGCGCCTCGGGCCCCGCACCAGGCCCGGACGCCGAGGTGACGCTTCGGCTCAGCCTCCTCGACGCCGCCTTCGGTGCCGAGAAGTCCCTCGAGGTGCGCCTGCCCGTCGCGTGCGACGCGTGCGGCGCGACCGGCGCCGCACCGGGCACGTCGCCGACGACGTGCCCCGACTGCCACGGCACCGGCGAGCTGCGCCGGGTGCGCCAGTCGATCCTCGGCCAGGTGGTCTCATCGACCGGCTGTCCGACCTGCCACGCCACGGGGGCGACGATCGCCTCGCCCTGCCCGACGTGCCACGGCGAGGGGCGGACCACGGTGGCGTCGACGCTGGCCGTCAACGTGCCGGCAGGTGTCGAGGACGGCTCCACCATGCGGCTCACGGGACGAGGCCCCGCGGGGTTCCGCGGCGGGGGCAACGGCACCCTGTACGTCCACCTCGGCGTCGAGCAGGACGCGCGCTTCGAGCGCGCCGGCGACGACCTGCACGTCGTCGCGTCCGTGTCGATCGCCCAGGCCGCGCTCGGCACCGTGGCAACGGTCGCGACCCTCGAGGGCGACGAGGCCGTCGACGTCGATCGTGGCACCCAGCCGGGCGCCGTCATCAGGCTGCGCCAGCGAGGCGTCACGCACCTGCGCGGACGGGGCCGCGGCGACCTCTTGGTCCACGTCGACGTCCAGGTGCCGACCGAGCTCGACGAGGAGTCCGAGACGATGCTGCGCTCGCTCGCCGAGCACCGCAAAGAGTCCGTCGCCGAGCCACACACGGGCGGCCTGTTCTCGAGACTTCGCACGCGGCATTGAGCTCGCTTCGCGCGCGCGCCGACGCCGCGGCACAGGTGTTCGTGGGCGACCTCGCGGCGCTGTCCGTCGACGAGGCGGACCGGCACCACCTCATCCGGGTGCTGCGGCTCCGCGCTGGCGAGCACGTCGTCGCGTGTGACGGGGCGGGGTCCTGGCTGCTGTGCCGACTCACGAGCGACGGTGCGCTCGAGCCCACAAGCGACGTGGTCACCGAGCCCGCACCGAGCCCGGCCGTGGCCGTGTGGCTCCCCGCGCTCAAGGGCGACCGAGCCGAATGGGCCATCGCCAAGCTCACCGAGCTCGGCGTCGACGAGATCGGGCTGCTTCGCTGCGAGCGGGCGTCGGTCCCGCTCCAGGGCGCGGTGACCGAGCGCGTGCTGTCGCGCTGGCGCCGCGTCGCGCGCGAGGCGGCGTGCCAGTCTCGCCGCACCCGGCTGCCGGCGATCCTCGGCCCGCTCGACGTCGCGTCCGTCGTCGCCAGCGGCGCGATTCGCTGCGACGTGGAGGGCGAGGCACGCATCCCGGCGCCGCGCGCACTGGCCGTCGGGCCCGAGGGCGGCTGGAGCGAGGCGGAGCGCGGGACGCCTGAGGCGTCGTTCGAGCTCGCCGACGGCGTGCTGCGGTCCGAGACCGCCGCGGTCGTCGCGGGCGTGGTCGTGTCCGCGCTGCGACGGGGCTCGCCGCACGCCGCTCGCGCCGAGGCGCAATGATGGTCGAGCACATGTCCGACTGCCTCTTCTGCAGGATCGCGAGCGGCGAGCTCCCGTCCACCCCCGTCGCGGAGTCCGAGCTGGCGTTCGCGTTCCGCGACGCCGCACCCCAGGCCCCGGTCCACGTCCTCGTGATCCCCAAGGCCCACGTCACCTCCGCGCACACCGTGAGCGATGTGGACGCCCACGTCGTCGGCGAGCTGGTGCTCCTCGCACAGCGCGTCGCGGCGATCGAGGGCATCGATGGCGAGGATCGCGGGTACCGACTCGTGATGAACGTGGGCGCCGACGCCAACATGTCGGTGCCGCACCTGCACCTGCACGTCCTCGGCGGCCGCGCGCTGGGCTGGCCGCCCGGATGAGCACGACCGAGACAGG
>PLCI01000017.1:8427-12243 GCA_003135595.1 Acidimicrobiaceae bacterium
CTGCTGCTGCTCTTGGAGAGCGGCCAGCACCTGGACCTCGCCAAGGTCGAGCGGACGATCGACATGGTGCGAGAGGACCTCCGCCCCTCCGAGGTCCTCGGCCAGGACATCCTTCGCGGCGTGAAGGGCAAGCCCGTGCGGCCGCACACCGCCGGCCAGAAGCGCTACGTGGACGCCATCGCGACCAACACGATCACCTTTTCGATCGGGCCGGCGGGCACGGGCAAGAGCTACCTCGCCGTCGCCGCGGCCGTCCAGGCCCTCCAGCGCCGGGAGGTCACGCGCATCGTGCTCACCCGGCCCGCCGTCGAGGCCGGCGAGCGCCTCGGGTTCCTGCCCGGGGACCTCATGGCCAAGGTCGACCCGTACCTGCGGCCGCTCTACGACGCCCTCTACGACATGCTCGGCCCCGAGGGGACCCAGCGCCTGCTCGAGAAGGGGACCGTCGAGGTCGCGCCGCTCGCCTTCATGCGCGGCCGAACGCTGAACGGCTCGTTCATCATCCTCGACGAGGCCCAGAACACGACGCCCGAGCAGATGAAGATGTTCCTCACGAGGATCGGCTTCGGGTCTCGGTGCGTGGTCACCGGCGACGTGACCCAGATCGACCTCGGGGGCGCGACCTCGGGGCTCACGGGCATCGACAGGATCCTCACGGGCATCGACGGCATCGCCTTTATCCACCTCACCAAGCGCGACGTCGTGCGGCACCGCATCGTGGCGGCGATCGTCGACGCCTACGAGCGCGCGGAGGGCGTGTGACCGTCGACGTCTTCGGCGCCGACGAGCAGCACGACGTCGGCGTCGCGCTCGACCAGATGCTCGCGCTCACGAAAAGCGTCCTGCTCGCAGAGGGCGTGCGCGGGGGAGCGGAGGTGTCGCTGCTCTTCGTCGACGAGCTGACGATCGCCGAGCTCAACGAGCGCTTCCGTGGCGTGCCCGGTCCCACCGACGTCCTCAGCTTCCCCCTGGAGGACGAAGTCTCTGGCGCGGGCCGCTCGCCCGACGTGGGCGGCACGGGACCCGGGGAGCCCAACGAGGACCTGCCGCCGGACCTGCTCGGCGACGTCGTGGTCTGCCCGAAGGTCGCCGCGGCGAACGCCGCGCGCGATGACGTCGGCTACGACGACGAGCTCGCGCTCCTTGTTGTGCACGGGACCCTGCACCTCTTGGGCTGGGACCACGAGGTGCCCGCCGACGCGATCCGGATGGAGGCGAGGGAGCGCGAGCTGCTGCTCGAGCACTTCTCGGCGACCTGGGCGGGACGGTGATCGCCGCGGTCAGCACCGGCGACATCGTGCTCCTGGTCGTGATCGTCGTGCTGCTGTGCGCGTCGGGCTTCCTCGCGCTCGCCGAGACGAGCCTGATCCGCACCTCGAGGATGAAGGCGCACTGGCTGGTCGAGGAGCGGCGCACCGGCTCGACGCCGCTCGCGCGCCTCGTCGAGCACCCCGAGGCGTTCTTGAACCCCGTGCTCCTGCTCGTGCTCATTTGCCAGCTGGTCGCCGCGACGCTCGTCGGCGTCCTCGCCTCGAGGTGGTTCCACTCGATCGGCATCGTCGTCGCGACGGTCTTCGAGGTCATCGTCGTGTTCGTCGTCTTCGAGGCGATCCCGAAGAACTACGCCGTCCGCCACCCGGACCGCGCCGCGCTGTTCGCCGCCCCCGTCGTCGACGCCGTCACGCGGTTCCCGCCGGTCCGGCTGCTCTCCGCGACGCTCGTCGGGCTCGCCGACCTCGTCACGGGGTCCAAGTCCTCGGCCCAGCTGCTCGTGACCGAGTCCGAGCTGCTGGCCATGGCCGACGTGGCGCACGCCGAGGACGTGATCGAGCCCACGGAGCGCGAGTTCATCCACTCGGTGATCGAGTTCGGCGACACGGTCGTGCGAGAGGTCATGGTGCCGAGGCCCGACATGGTGACGGTGGCGAGCAGCGAGACCGTCACCGAGGCGCTCGAGCGCGGGCTCGCCGCGGGGTACTCGAGGCTCCCGGTCGTGGGCGAGGACATCGACGACGTCCTGGGTGTCGCGTTCACGAAGGACCTGGTCGCCGCCGAGCGGTCTGGCGGGGGCTCGAAGCTGGTCGTCGAGGTGTCCCGGCCGGCCAAGTTCGTGCCCGAGACCAAGCGCGTCGCCACGCTGCTGACCGAGATGCAGTCCGTGAACGTGCACCTCGCGATCGTCGTCGACGAGTACGGCGGCACGTCGGGGATCATCACCTTGGAGGACGTGCTCGAAGAGCTGGTGGGGGAGATCCGCGACGAGTTCGACATCGAGGAGCCCGAGGTCGCCCACCATGCCGACGGGGTCCTAGTCGTCCTCGGCAAGATGAGCATCGACGAGGTGGACGAGCTCCTCGATGAGCCGCTCCCGAAGGGCTCCTGGGACACCGTCGGCGGCCTCGTCTACGACCTCGCCGGCGGAGTGCCGGCCGAGGGCCAGGTGCTCGACTCGCCGCCGTTCCGGTTCACCGTCGTGCGCGTCGAGGGGCGCCGCATCCTCCAGGTCCGCATCGAGCACGTCGGCGCCGCCGCTACGGGAGCCAGATGAGGTCGGGATTCGTCGCGCTGGTCGGTCGGCCCAACGTCGGCAAGTCGACGCTGTGCAACCGGCTGGTCGGCGAGAAGGTGTCGATCACCGCGGCATCGCCCAACACCACGCGCCACGCGATTCGCGGTGTCGTGCACCGGCCCGACGGCCAGCTCGTCGTCGTCGACACCCCGGGGCTGCACCGCCCGAAGACGGCGCTCGGGCTGCGCCTCAATGCGGCGGCCCTGTCGAGCTTCGACGACGTCGANNCGGGTCCTCGAGGCGACGCTGGCGGCCTGCGGCCCTGGTGGGGCCGCACCCTTCGTCGCGGTCAACAAGCTCGACGCGACGAACAGGCCCGCCGTCGCCGCCCAGCTGCTCGCTGCCCAAAGCGCGGTCGAGTCGATCGCCGAGGCTCGAGGCACGCCCGAGCTCGCCGAGCGCGTCGAGTACTTCGCGATCTCGGCGACGACGGGTGCGGGCGTGGACGAGCTGTGCGACGCGATCGTCGCCACGCTCCCCGAGGGTCCCGCGTGGTTCCCCGACGACGAGGTGTCCGACCAGCCCGACGAGACCTTCGTCGCCGAGCTCGTTCGCGAGCAGCTCTTGGCGCGCGTGCGCGACGAGCTGCCGCACGCCATCCACTGCCGCGTCTCGTCCTGGGAGTGGCCGGTCATCACCGTCGACGTGCTGGTCGAGCGCGAGAGCCAGAAGCCCATCGTGATCGGTCGCCGCGGCGAGGTGCTGAAGGAGGTGGGCATCGCGACGCGCGCCCAGCTCCCCGAGGGCTGCTTCCTCGAGCTGCGCGTGGTCGTCGAGCCGAGATGGCAGTCGCGCGGCGAGGTGCTCGACCGCTTCGGGTACTGATGGCGTACTCGGTCCGCCCGGTCGCCTGGGTGCGCTCCACGCGCACCGCGCCCACCGACGACGGCTGGGATGCAGAGCGCGCCGCCATAGAGCTCGCCGACGACGTGCCCGATGAGGCGCTCGACGGGCTGGGAGAGTTCAGCCACGTCGTGGTCGTGTACCGACTCGACCGAGCGAACGAGGCACCGCCCGCGCCGTTCGCGCGACACCCGCGCGGCAACGAGGCGTACCCGAGGGTCGGGATCTTCGCCCAGCGCGCGAGGGACCGGCCGAACCGGATCGGGGTGAGCACGTGTCGGATCCTCTCGGTGGGTCCACGTCGCGTGGAGGTCCAGGGGCTCGACGCGATCGACGGCACGCCGGTGCTCGACCTGAAGGCGCACCTCGCGCAGTTCGGCCCGCGCGGCGAGGTCCACCAGCCC
>PLCI01000074.1 GCA_003135595.1 Acidimicrobiaceae bacterium
GAGATCTTCAAGGAGTACACGACACTCGTCGACGACCAGGCCGAGACGCTCGCGACGCTGCGCGGCTTGCTGCGGCTGGTGCCGGCCAGCGCCCCGGTCCCGCTCGACGAGGTCGAGCCCGCCTCGGCGATCCTTGCTCGCTTCGCGAGCGGCGCGATGTCCTACGGGTCGATCTCCGCCGAGGCGCACGAGACGATCGCGATCGCGATGAACCGCCTCGGTGCGAGGTCCAACACCGGCGAGGGCGGCGAGGACGAGGCACGCTTCGTGCCCGAGCCGAACGGCGACTCGAAGCGAAGCGCGATCAAGCAGGTCGCCTCGGGACGCTTCGGGGTGACCTCGTCATACCTCGTCAACGCCGACGACCTGCAGATCAAGATCTCCCAGGGCGCCAAGCCAGGCGAGGGAGGCCAGCTCCCGGGCAGCAAGGTCTATCCCTGGATCGCCGCGACACGACACTCGACGCCGGGCGTGGGGCTCATCTCGCCGCCGCCNNATCTACTCGATCGAGGACCTCGCCCAGCTGATCTACGACCTCAAGAGCGCGAACACCGAGGCGCGCATCCACGTGAAGCTCGTCGCCCAGGTGGGCGTGGGCACCGTCGCGGCGGGCGTGGTCAAGGCGCACGCCGACGTGGTGCTCATCTCGGGNNTGAACGGCCTCCGCGACCGCGTCGTCGTCCAGGTGGACGGCCAGCTGAAGACCGGGCGCGACGTCGTGATCGCCGCGCTCCTCGGCGCCGAGGAGTTCGGCTTCGCCACCGCGCCGCTCGTCGTCGCGGGCTGCGTGATGATGCGCGTCTGCCACCTCGACACCTGCCCGGTGGGCGTCGCGACGCAGAACCCCGAGCTTCGCGCGCGATTCTCGGGCACGCCCGAGTTCGTCGAGACGTTCTTCGAGTTCCTCGCCGAGGAGGTCCGCGAGGTCCTCGCCTCGATCGGCCTGCGGTCGATCGACGAGGCGGTCGGCCGCGTCGACCTGCTCGACGCGGCGCGTGCCACGAGCCACTGGAAGGCGGGGTCGCTCGACCTCGCGCCGCTCCTGGCAGCCGTCGAGCCGGCGCTCGGGACCGGGCCGCGCCACCTGCGCGACCAGGACCACGGCGTCGAGCGAGCGCCCGATCGCACGATCCTCCACGAGGCGATCGAGCTCGCCGCGGCGGGCGAGCAGTCGCGCTTCGCGCTGCGCGTGACCAACGCCGACCGGGCGGTCGGCACGCAGCTGGGTGCCGCGATCACGCGCAGGTTCGGGAGCCAAGGTCTCGCGAACGACGCCATCACGATCGAGTGCACCGGCTCGGCGGGCCAGAGCTTCGGCGCGTTCATCCCGCCCGGCCTCACCCTGCGCCTGACCGGCGACGCCAACGACTACCTCGGCAAGGGGCTCTCGGGCGGGATCATCGTGGTGGCCGCACCTCGGGAGTCGCGCTTCGACGCGGCCGCACAGGTGATCGCGGGCAACGTCATCGGCTACGGGGCGACGGCGGGGGAGCTGTACCTGGCGGGGCAGGTCGGCGAGCGGTTCTGCGTGCGCAACTCCGGTGCGACCGCGGTCGTCGAGGGCGTCGGGGACCACGCGTGCGAGTACATGACAGGCGGTCGCGTCGTCGTGCTGGGCCACGTCGGGCGGAACTTCGCCGCGGGCATGTCCGGCGGCGTCGCCTACGTCCACGATCCGACGGGCGCCTTCGACGCGCGCGTGAACCGCGAGATGGTCGATGTGGAAGCCGTGGACGAGTCCGATGAGGAGTGGCTCGTCGAGTGCATCGGCCGGTTCGCCTCGCTCACCGGCTCGCACACCGCGGCCTCGCTGCTCGCGGACTGGCACGCGAGCGTGGCGGACTTCAAAAAGGTGATGCCCCGCGAGTACCGCCGGGTCCTCGAGGCGATCGCCGCAGCGGAACGCGAGGGCCGTCCGGCGGACGCCGCGGTGATGGAGCTCGCGCATGGGTAGGCCCAAGGGCTTCTTGGAGCACGGTCGCGAGGACGCGTCGCGGCGTCCCGTCGAGGTACGGCTGCGCGACTGGCGCGAGGTCTACGAGCCCCGCAGCGACGCGACGATGCGGAACCAGGCGGGCAGGTGCATGGACTGCGGCATCCCGTTCTGCCACGACGCGTGCCCCTTGGGCAACCTCGTACCCGAGTGGAGCGACCTCGTGTCCCGTGACGACTGGTCGGCGGCCGACGAGCGGTTGCACGCCACCAACAACTTCCCCGAGTTCACCGGTCGGCTGTGCCCCGCGCCGTGCGAGGGCGCGTGCGTCCTCGGGATCGACGACGAGCCGGTGACCATCGAGCGCGTCGAGCTCGAGATCGCCGAGCGGAGCTTCGCGGAGGGCTGGGTCGTGCCGATCACCGCGGCGAGGACGGGCCGATCCGTCGCGGTCGTCGGCTCGGGGCCAGCGGGGCTGGCGTGCGCGCAGCAGCTCTCCCGGGCAGGCCACGACGTCACCGTCTTCGAGCGCGCCGAGGCCCCCGGGGGCCTCCTGCGCTACGGCATCCCGGCGTTCAAGCTCGAGAAGTCGGTCGTCGATCGGCGGCTCGACCAGCTCGCCGCCGAGGGCGTCACGTTCCGCTGCGGCACCTCGGTCGAGACCTCGCCGCACACCGCGGCACCCGACGGCGTCGAAGAGGTGCGCGCCGCGGCGCTCCTGGACCAGTTCGACGCCGTGGTGCTCGCGACGGGCTCGACGGTGCCACGCGACCTGCCCATCGAGGGTCGCGGTCTGCGGGGCATCGCCTTTGCCATGGACTACCTGCGGACGAGCAACCTCGTCGGTGAGGGTCGGCTCGAAGTCCCCCCCCATGACGCGGCGGGCAAGGTCGTCGTGATCGTGGGCGGTGGTGACACGGGCGCGGACTGCCTCGGGACCGTGCACCGCCAGGGTGCGCGTTCGGTCACCCAGCTCGAGATCCTCGAGTCGCCTCCGTCGTCGCGCGGCGAGGACAATCCGTGGCCGACCTGGCCGGTGATCCTGCGGACCAGCTCGGCGCACGAGGAGGGAGGGCTGCGTCGCTTCGGTCTGCGCACGGTTCGATTCGTCGGCGAGCGCGACAAGGTCGTCGGACTCGAGGTGCTGCCCGCGACCGAGGGCTCCGAGGCCGCGACCGCGCCGCGAGCGATCGCCGCCGAGCTCGTGATCCTCGCCATGGGCTTCGTCGGGCCTGAGCCGGCCGTGCTCGACGCGCTCGACGTCGAGCGAACCGGACGCGGCACGATCGCGGTCGACGCGGCGTGGTCGACGTCGAGGCCAAGGGTGTTCGCCTGCGGCGACGCCGTGCGCGGCCAGAGCTTGATCGTCTGGGCCATCGCCGAGGGGCGATCGTGCGCGGTCGCCGTCGATCGTGCGCTCATGGGATCGACCGAGCTCCCCGCGTCCGTCGTGCCCTACCAGGCCGCGCTCGCCTGAGGTCGACGGGTGGCGCGGTCAGCCGTGCGTCCGCGACGAGCTGATCAACCCGGTGTTGAAGCCGAGCCAGTGCATGCGACCGAGCAAGCGGGCGTGCTCGACCTTCATGCACCGGTCCATCACGACGCGCAGCCCACCGCTCGCGGCCGTGTCGGCACCGACCTCGCTCACGACGCCGAACTGGAGCCACAGCGTGCCCGCACGGATCGCAACGGCGTCCTCGGCGATCGCCGGCACTGCCGCGGCGTCACGGAAGACATCGACGACGTCGACGTGCATCGGCACGTCGCGCAGCGAGGCGTAGGAGCGCTCGCCCAGGACCTCGTCCACGGTCGGGTTGACCGGGATCACGCGGTAGCCGTTGCGCTGGAGGTAGTAGCCGACGAAGTGCGAGGCCCGCAGCTTGTTGGGCGAGAGCCCGACGATCGCGACCGTGGTGGCGTCTTCGAGGATCGATCGGATCGTCGCAGGGTCGTGGTGCGTCGTCACAGCGCCCGCTCCAGGTCCCAGAGCAGGTCGTCGATCGACTCGATGCCCACCGAGAGCCGGATGGTGCCAGGGCTGATCCCGGCCGCGGCGAGCTCGACGTTGTTCAGCTGGCGGTGCGTCGTCGACGCGGGGTGGATGACGAGGGACTTCGCATCCCCCACGTTCGCGAGGTGGCTCCAGACCTCGAGGCCCTCGACGAGGCGCCGTGCCGCGTCGCGACCGCCGACGAGGTCGACCGAGAAGATCGCCCCCGCGCCGTTCGGGAGGTAGCGCCGCGCGTTCGCGTGGTGCGGCGATGACGGGAGTCCCGCGTACTGCACGGCGGCGACCTCTCGACGCTGCTCCAGCCACTCGGCCACCGCCTGGGCGTTCGCCACGTGGCGGGCCATCCGCAGCGACAGCGTCTCGAGGCCCTGGAGGAAGAGGAACGAGTTGA
>PLCI01000113.1 GCA_003135595.1 Acidimicrobiaceae bacterium
AGGTGCGTCGCCGGGCACATCACGCACATGCCGTAGACGCGCTCGAAGCGGCGCAGCGCGGCTCGCTCGTTCTCGACCCCGTTCTGCGCACAGACGATAGGAATGGAGCTCGGCGCGGTCGCGGCGAGGGCGTCGAGCGCCGGCACGGTGTCCTGGCTCTTCATGCAGAGCACGACGACGTCGTCGGGACGAAACGGGATCTCCGCTGGCGAGCCGACCGCCTCGACGTCGAGGGTCACACGGTCGTCAGGGGACTCGAGCGTGAGGCCGCGCGCCCTGATGGCGTCGAGGTGCGCACCCCTCGCTACGAGCACGACGTCGTGGCCGTACTGGAAGAGCCGTCCCCCGAGGACGCCGCCGATTGCCCCTGGGCCGTAGACGACGAACCGCACGGTGACGATCATTCCACGCGGTGTCGCGACGGCCGCGTGGTGCACCGGGCGAGCGAACCGGGCTCAGGGCCGCGCCACGGGCTTCAGTAGGGTCGGCGGAGCTGCACGGAGTGGAGGTTGCATGAGAGTCGAGCTCACCATCGGGAACTTCCTCGACCGTGCCGCTGTCGCGCTGCCCGACCGTGTCGCGATCGTCGACGAGCCCGACGGGCCGGGATCGCTCGGTGCCGTCACCTACGGCGAGATGCACGCACGCGCCGCGTCGCTCGCCTCCCGGCTCGACGAGCTCGGCGTCGCGCACGGCGCTCGTGTGGCGATCGTGAGCCCGAACTCCGCGCGGTTCCTCATCGCCTTCTTCGGCGTGAGCGGCTACGGGCGCGTGCTCGTGCCGATCAACTTCCGACTGAATGAGGCCGAGATCGCCTACATCCTCTCCCACTCCGGTGCCGAGGTCCTCCTCTATGACCCCGAGCTCGAAGGGGTCGTCGAGCACGTCGACGTCGCGCACCGAGTGCGGCTCGACGGCGTCGACGACATCGCCTTCTTCGGGCTCGACGGCATGCTGGGCGAGCCCCGGGCATGGGCGCAGGACGAGGACGCCAGCTGCTCGATCAACTACACCTCGGGGACGACGGCGAACCCGAAGGGTGTGCAGCTCACGCATCGGAACTGCTGGCTGAACGCCGCGAGCTTCGGGTGGCACCTCCAGGTGAGCGATCGTGACGTGCTCCTGCACACCCTGCCCATGTTCCACGCGAACGGCTGGGGCATGCCGTACGCCGCGACCGCGATGGGCGCGCGGCACGTGGTGCTGCGCAAGGTCGACGGAGAGGAGATCCTGCGGCGAGTCGAGCGCGAGGGCGTCACCCTGCTGTGCGGCGCTCCCGCGGTCGTGGCGATGATCCTGGACGCCGCGGCGAAGCGCGCTGCTGACGGCCAGCACGTCCCCGGCCGAGGCGAGGTGCGGATCGTCGTGGCCGGAGCGCCACCGCCGCGCCGCGTGATCGAGCAGGTCCAGGACGAGCTCGGGTGGGAGTTCGTGCAGATCTACGGGCTGACCGAGACCTCGCCGCTCCTCACGATCAATCGTGCGCCGCGCGAGTGGGACGAGCTCGATTCCAAGGAGCGCGCCGCGCTCCTTGGTCGAGCCGGGGTGCCTGCGATCGGCGTCGAGCTCGCGATCGACGTCGACGGGGAGATCCTCGCTCGCTCGAACCACGTCTTCGCGAGCTACTGGAACCAGCCCGACGAGACGAAGAAGGCACTCGAGGGCGGCTGGTTCCACACGGGTGACGGTGGCTTCCTCGACGGCCCCTACGCCGTCATCACGGACCGGCGCAAGGACGTGATCATCACGGGGGGCGAGAACGTGAGCTCCATCGAGGTGGAGGACTGCCTGTTCCAGCACCCCGCCGTGGCCGAAGCAGCGGTCATCGGCGTGCCCGATGAGAAGTGGGGCGAGTCCGTGAAGGCCCTGGTCGTGCTCCGCGAGGGCCAGAACGCCACGGAGTCCGAGCTGATCGAGCACTGCCGCTCCGCACTCGCGCACTTCAAGGCGCCCCGGACGATCGAGTTCCGCTCGGAGCTCGCGCGGACGGCGACCGGAAAGCTCCAGAAGTTCAAGCTGCGCGAGCCCTACTGGGAGGGCAGGGAGCGGGCCATCAACTGAGCCCTGTCGCCTGAACCGCCCATTCCCCGAAAGTTGCCGGGGTCCGCCGAGACGTAGACAGTGCCGCGAACCAAACCGGTGCCGCGGGAGTCATACAAAGTGGCGGCCCACCTGCGGGCCGAAAAAAGGGGCCAGGTCGTTTGCAGCACACCACCGAGGTCGATGCGCTCGCGGTGTGGCTCGACGAGGGCTACGCCACCGCCTTTCGGACGGCGTGTCTCATCCTCGGCAACCGGTCGGACGCCGAGGAGGCGGTCCAAGAGGCGTACCTGCGCGCGTGGCGCTTCCGAGCATCGCTCTCCTCGGGCTCGGACGTCCGCCGCTGGCTCTACCGGGTCGTCGTCAACACCTGCAACTCGAAGCTGCGCACCGAGATCCCCCATCGAGACCGCCGGGCACCGGACACCGAGCTCGAGCGCGTCGCCTCGCGCGCCCACGGCACCGACGACGTCGAGCGCGCCGTCGACGTCGTCAGCGCGCTCGGTGACCTCCCCGCGCACCTGCGCGTCGTCGTGGTGCTCAAGTACTACGCGGACCTGAGCGAGCGCGAGATCGCGACCGCCATCGGCCGACCGCCGGGCACCGTCAAGTCTCGACTGCATGAGGCGCGCCAGCTGCTCGCTGCGCACCCCGCAGTCCTGGCCGGAGCACCCGGGCCATCACCCACCCGCTCGGAGGTACTGCAATGAGCACGCTCCACGACGAGGCGCTGCGCACGGCGCTCAAGGACGCGGCGCACCGGTACGCCGTTCCGCCCGGTGCCACTGAGCACATCCTCGAGGCAGCGCGAGTCGCTTCACAGAAGCCGCGGCGCGAGGCTGGCGGCGAGTCGCGCCACTGGACGCGCCGGCGCACGACGCTGGTGGCAGCCGTGGCGATCGTGCTGGCCGTGCTCGCCGGCTCGCTCTCGATCGCAGGGCTCGTCGGCCCACACCGCAGGGCGGTGGTCGCCGGTGCGGCGCTCACACCGTCGTCGAGTCATGCACCGGTTTTCGGCGCCAACGGCCCGCTGCTCTCCCAACATGTTATGAGCGGCCTTTCGCAGGGAAGCCAACCGACGACACCGCCGGCTCCAGCGACGCAGCAGACGAAGGTCGTCTCCGTGGGATCGATCTCCCTCAGCGTCGCGGGGAGCGACTTCAACAACGCACTCGCCATGCTCTCGGCGATCGCGACCAGCGTCGGAGGCTATGTCTCGAGCTCGAAGGTGACTGCCGGCTCGCAGGGCGGCGCCGCGGGGTCCTCGGGGGTGATCGAGCTGCGCGTCCCGCAGGAGCAGTTCGGCTCGGTCGTGGCGAGGACAGAGCACCTGGGCCACGTCGTGTCCGCCGTGACGAACTCGACGGACGTGACAAGCCAGTACGTGGACTACCAGTCTCGGATCGGCGCGCTCCAGGCGAGCCGCTCCCAGTACCTCGCGATCATGGCGCGAGCGAGCTCGATCGGCGACATCCTCGCCATCCAGGCGCAAGTGAACGTGATCGAAAGCGAGATCGAGCAGCTCGAAGGGCAGCGCAACCTCCTCGTCAATCAGGCCGCGTACGGGACCCTCACCGTCGCCATCAACCAGGGCGCTGCTCTTGCGAGCCAATCGGGCTTGCGCCACGCGTGGAGCCAGAGCATCTCGGGCTTCGTCGCGGGCGTCGAAGGACTCATCCGCGCCGCAGGGCCTGCGCTCTTCGGATTGCTCTGCCTGGCCGCCCTGCTCCTGCTGGGACGCTTCGGATGGCGAGCCAGCCAGCGGCGGCTCATCTGAGGCAGGAAGTGCCCCGATTTGTGCGACTGGGACAGCCTGGCGCACGAGACAGCACGCGGGGATTTGTCTCATGAGCGAGACACGGCTGGTTCGGCCTAGCGTCAGGCAAGAGGCACCGCAGAAAAACCTTAACGAGGTCGCAACATGCTGCTTACTGGCCGTTTACAGCGGGTCTGCACACTGAGGGAGTCCCCACGTCGTGGGACGTCANNCCTCTTCAACCCCTACGAGCAGTTCTCCATCTATCCGGTTGATGACTACGGCGACCACGGTGGGCTCCTAAGCCATGATCTGACCGCGCCGGCGACTGACAGGGAGTCAGCCGAGGAGCAGGCGCGCCAGAACCATCCGAGCGCGCAGCAGATCGATAGCGAGATGAAGCGACGCAACGAGCTGAGGGAGCGTCTGGCGAGCTAGTAGGGGTTGCCGGAACCGGACTTCGATGTCTACCGGAACGCCTCGCCGACGGCACGCAGTCATTGCCAGGCCACGTGCCACAACCGAATCATGTCGAGCATCATGCGTCACGAGAGAATGCGTCGTCGCAGAAGTGATCAGTTGCACACGATGCCGTGGACTCGTTGGAGAGATGCGCGCTGCAAGATGCAGCGGGCCGATGTGGATCCTGAAGTGCAGTACTGTCCTGCGTCGGCTCAATCGGAGAGTGAACAAGTGAGCGATCCTGATGACGTCAAATGTCTACGGTGTCAGAACGCCGTTGAGCACCTCGGCACCTTTCCGCTTATGACCGGCAAGAGTTCCAAGGCCGCCAAGTTCCTCCTCGGTCAGCTGGCGGAGATGGACGAGGGTCACTGGGACGTCGACATTTTCAGGTGCACGAGCTGCGGTCACGTCGAGATGTTCGACTTGGGGCGAAACGCGTAGAACGGCCCTGCGGTCCATCCGGACTCCTCTGACTGAGCGCTGCCAGACGAGCACAACCCGGTGCCCGGCGTATCGCGAACCACTGAGTCGGCGGCCTGCCTACGGCTCGCGACGGTCATTGGCGGCTCGTTGTCGCACTCGTAGACACTCAACGCAAAGGTCTTGGCGCCGCCAACATCAAGGACGGCGGAGAGCTTGCCGCCAAGCCGTGTTCGGGCACTACCGCGAGGGTTCGCTGGCAGGCACTTCAGGATGGTGCGAGTCCGATCTGTGGCCCCTCCTGGGCGTATAGTCCGCTCGATGCGGAGAAAGCATTCGGCGCTGCTCGCCTTGGCTGCAGCCTCCTTGGTGGCGTCGTTGATACCAGGCTTCGCCGCGGCATCCAGCCCCGGAGCAGCGGCAGCACCGCCCTACAACCTCGTCGGGTGCACCACGAATGGGGTGTGCGTCGCCGTTGGATTTGCCGGAGGTCCGGTGGGCACCACCCGCGCGGAGTGGAGCAGCTCTGGAGGTCCCTGGCACCCACTGCACGCGACCCGATCGCCCCATTCGCAGCTGTCGGATCATGGTTCGAGTTGCTGGTCCTCCGGATGCCTCTTTGTCGGCGAGTCGTCGGGGCGCGACGCGGTGTGGGCATTCGACACGAGCAATCACACTCTCATCCGAGTCCGTGCACCCGATTCGGCGGCCTCTCCTGGCCTGAGAATCGTTGGGGTCAACTGCTTTCCCGCTGGAAGATGCGTGGTCGCGGATGCAACACCTGGCGACCAGAGCATCGTCCGCCTCTTTGCGACGCCGAACGCCGGCACATCGTGGTCGCGCCCCCGCTGGAGCGCGGCAGCGCCACCGAGCCAGACGCTCGACGGATTCTCATGCGTGTCACTGCGCGACTGTCTGGCGGTCAACGTGGGGGCGTGCGGATGCGGCTTCGAAGCCACGAGCACGCACGACGGGGGCTCGACGTGGGCGTACGGCTTCGCCACGCGCTACTTCCCCTACCCCACGTCGCTGTCGTGCGCGTCGCTCGTGCGCTGCATCTCTGTGACGGCCAACCCCGGGCTGGAGGCGACCGCGAACTTCGGCAAGAGCTGGCATCCCCAAGCCCCTCCCAACTGGTACGACCCGTATCTGGTCAGCTGTGCGACGCCGACACGGTGCCTGCTGCTTCTGGACGGCTACCGAAAGGAACAGGGCAAAGGGGCCGTCGCGATTGGCCCCAAGGGAGGGTGGAGATCCATCGTGACGTGGAGATACACAACGCAGAGTTCGGGCCCTGGCCCGCCGTCGCTGAGCTGTGGCGTCCGCTGGTGTGCCCTGCTCGCCCTTTCGCTCCCCTTCACCTTCCGCGAGTAACCAGTAGGTCGCTATTTGGCCGAACGCCTCCCGATCCCTTTGATGTTCAACGGAGCTCACACTGGCGCCCTCGGCGGGCTCACTCGGCAGTGCGTCCTCTGCAGGATTCGAACTTGCGACGCACGGCTTATCAATCGTTTTTCATCCGTCCTGCCGATGTGCTGTCGTAACGTATGACCAGTTCGCAAGGCATGTTCGATCCGCAGAGTGGTTCCGGATCCAGGCGATCTGCGCCGTTAGATTCCCATGGGATTCCCAGTCACGCCGTCAGCGTGCTGACCAGCTCATTTGCCGATACGCATCTTGAGCGCGGTCGCTCGGGCTGGCGAGGCGCACCTGCGCTTGAGCTGGACATTGGCTGACGGCTCTGAATGCTGGTCACCAGTATCGTCTCGCGATGGAGTTCCGACGAGTCGGCGGCCTACCGCCCTACGTCTTCGCACAGATAATTCAGCTGGTCGAAGACGGGCGCTCGAGCGGCAGGGACATCGTGGACTTCGGCTTCGGGAACCCAGACCTGCCGAGTCCTCCCGTCGCCGTCGAGAAGCTTGCCCAGGCATCGCGCGTGGCCAAAAACCATCGCTACAGCGCCTCACGGGGGATCCCGAAGCTGCGCTCGGCGATCGCAGCTCGCTACAAGCACCTGCTCGACGTGGACCTCGACGCGGACACCGAGGTCGTCCACACGATCGGTGCGAAGGAGGGGCTGAGCCACGTCATGTGGGTGCTCCTCGACCGCGGTGACACCGCGCTCGTGCCAAGCCCGAGCTATCCGATCCACATCTTCGGCCCGCTGTTCGCCGGCGCCCAGGTCGTGTCCGTACCCATGCGCGACCCGGGGACGCCATCGAGCGAGTCGCCTGGCGACGTCTTCTTCGGCGGCATGATCGACGCCTGGAATCGAGCATGGCCGAAGCCACGGGTCCTCGTGTGCTCGTTCCCCCACAACCCGACGACCGCGTGCGTCGACCTCGCGTTCATGGAGCGACTGGTGGCGTTCGCACAGGAGCACGAGCTGGTCGTCGTGCACGACTTCGCCTACGCGGACCTTGGGTTCGACGGCTACCGGCCTCCCTCGATCCTGCAGGTGCCCGGTGCCAAAGAGGTCGCGGTCGAGCTGTACACCCTGACCAAGTCGTTCTCGATGGCCGGGTGGCGCGTGGGGTTCCTCGTCGGCAACGCCGAGATCGTCGCCGCGCTCACCAAGCTGAAGTCGTACCTGGACTACGGCAGCTTCCAGCCGATCCAGATTGCCTCGATCGTCGCGATGAACGAGGCCAGCGACTACCCCGATCAGGTCCGCGCCACCTACCAGCAACGGCGCGACCAGCTGATCGAGGGGCTCGGGCGAATCGGCTGGCAGGTGACGGCTCCCGCGGGGACGATGTTCGTCTGGGCGCCCATCCCTGCGCCGTACGCCGATCAGTCGTCGCTGGAGTTCGCCACGATGCTCGTGCGCGAAGCTGACGTTGCCACGTCGCCCGGCGTCGGTTTCGGCGAGGGCGGCGAAGGATACGTCCGCTTCTCGCTGATCGAAAACGAAGCGAGGATCGCCCAGGCCGTTCGAGGGATTCGCCGGGCGCTGCCCAAGCTCGCCTGAGCCGAAGGACGATGCACCACCGCCATCCGGGATCTTGGAGGCGGTTGCCGGTCTCATCGCAGAAGTGACAAGGATCGGGAGGCCGGTCCCGCCAGCGCCTCTCGGTTCTCGGCGCATCATGGCTGGTGCTGCTGCTCGGCTCGCACAGGAGCCTTCGTCGGATCCCGAAGGGCTGACATCCATGACTGTGCCCACACACCTGCGCGCTTGCGCTCGAACAAGGAAGGTGGACGGATCATCCGTCGGCGCACGGATCGACTGCGCGGCACCTTCCAACTCGCGACCAACTCGGCCGGCGACGACGCCGGCGCACTCCTCAGTCTCGATACGATTGCGCATGCGTGCCGTCGTGCTTCGGGGGCCATCACATGCAGCACCCGATGAAATCATTGGCCCATTCGCGTCGATGGATGAAGCGGCGGAGTGGGCCGAATTCAACCCTCGATTGAACGGATACTGCGTTGCGTACGAGCTGACGGCGCCACCCAACAAGGATCACGTGGTGAGGTCCTACATACAGGAACATTGGAAGCGCTGATCTCAATGATCGAATCGACTTCGCTCGTCCGATGAAACTTCGCAGTTCCGACGTCACCCAGGGAGCCGCACGAGCCCCCGCCCGAGCCATGCTGCGTGCCGTGGGGATGGGTGACGACGACTGGGACAAGCCCCAGATCGGCGTCGCGTCGTCCTGGAACGAGGTCACCCCGTGCAACCTGCCCCTTGACCGCCTCGCAAAGCGGGCGAAGCAAGGTGTTCGCGACGCCGGAGGGTTCCCGTTCGAGTTCGTCACCATCGCCGTGTCCGATGGGATTGCCATGGGACACGAGGGCATGCACGCTTCGCTCGTCAGTCGCGAGGTCATCGCTGACTCCATCGAGACGGTGATGCACGCAGAGCGCTTTGACGCGCTCGTGACGTTCGCGGGGTGCGACAAGTCGCTGCCGGGAATGCTGATGGCGGCTGCGCGTCTCAACGTGCCCAGCGTGTTTACCTACGGCGGCACCATCCTGCCGGGCAGGCTGGGAGAACAGACCCTTGACATCGTCAGCGTGTTCGAGGCGGTCGGGGCCAACGCGGTGGGCACGCTGAGCGACGAGGAGCTTGACCTCATTGAGCGAGGCGCCTGCCCCGGCGAGGGCAGCTGTGCGGGCATGTTCACCGCGAACACGATGGCGTCCGTCGCAGAGGCCCTCGGAATGTCGCTTCCCGGCTCCGCGTCACCCCCTGCGATCGACCACCGGCGCGGCGAGTTCGCCTACGAAGCAGGTCGTCAGGTCGTCGAGCTCGTGCGGCGTGGCATCGTGCCTCGCGACATCATGACCAAGGCGGCCTTCGAGAACGCGATCGCGGTCGTCATGGCTCTCGGAGGTTCGACAAACGCGGTGCTCCACCTCCTCGCGATCGCCTTCGAGGCGGAGGTCGAACTTGAGCTCGACGACTTCAACCGGATCGCGGCCAGAGTGCCGCATCTGGCCGACATGAAGCCGCACGGTCGGTTCCACATGACCGACCTCGATCGGATCGGGGGCGTGCCGGTCGTGCTGCGCGAGCTGCTCGATGCCGGCCACCTGCACGGAGACTGCGTCACGGTCACCGGCAGGACGATGGCCGAGAATCTCGGCGATCTGGACCCGCCGCCTCCTGACGGCCAGGTGGTGCGTGAGCTCGACCGACCGATCCACGCGCGCGGCGGCATCGCGATCCTCACCGGCTCGCTCGCGCCGCGAGGCGCGGTCGTCAAGGTCGCGGGCCTCGACACAATGGCATTCGAGGGACTGGCACGGGTCTTCGACGGGGAAGCCGCAGCGATGGAGGCCATCCTCGCCGGCTCGATCGAATCAGGCACGGTCGTGGTCATCCGCAATGAGGGCCCAAAGGGCGGCCCGGGCATGCGCGAGATGCTGGCGGTGACGGGCGCGCTCGAAGGTGCAGGTCGCGGAGGGGACTGCGCGCTCGTGACCGACGGTCGGTTCTCGGGCGGGACGCACGGCTTCTGCATCGGGCACGTCGCCCCCGAGGCTGTTGACGGCGGGCCGATCGCACTTGTCGCGAACGGCGACCGAGTCGTGATCGACGTCGAAAGCCACCGCATTGACCTGGACGTCGATGCGATCGAGCTCGAACGGCGGCGAGGCGTGCCTCGGCCGTTCGTCGCGAAGTACACCTCGGGCGTGCTCGCCAAGTACGCGAGCCTCGTCCTCGGCGCTGAGACCGGGGCCGTGACGTCCCCGAGATGACGTCCATGACTTGATCGGCCTGGTGCGCCATGCCAGACTGACCTCGTGAGCACGACCCGCGCCCTGCTAGCCGAGGTAATTATCGCGTAGCGCCACGTCTCAATCTCGTGCGCGTTACACCTCCCAATTCGGGAGGTTTTTTCATTTCTAGGGACGATTTCGCAAGTTCGCCATTTTGGAGCGACATGAGACTCACCGGAGCACAGGCCCTCATCAAGAGCCTCGAGGTCGTGGGCACCGAGGTCATCTTCGGGCTCCCGGGCGGGGCGATCCTGCCCGTCTTCGACCCCATCATCGACTCGAAGATCCGGCACATCCTCGTTCGACACGAGCAGGGTGCCGGCCACATGGCCGAGGGCTACGCGATCGCGACCGGGCGCCCGGGCGTCGCGCTCGTCACCTCAGGCCCCGGCGCCACGAACATCGTCACGCCGCTCGCCAACGCCTACATGGACTCGACGCCGCTCGTGGTGGTCTCGGGCCAGGTCCCGACGGGCGCGATCGGGACCGACGCGTTCCAGGAGTGCGACATCACGGGGGTCACCGCCGGGATAACCAAGCACAACTGGCTGGTGACCGATCCCGAGGACATCCCTCGCACCGTTGCCGCGGCGTTCCACGTCGCGACCACGGGCCGACCCGGGCCTGTGCTGATCGACCTGCCCAAGGACGTCTCGCAGTCCACGATGGACTGGTACTGGCCCGACTCGGGCGACTACGACCTTCCCGGGTACCGTCCAGCCAGCCGCCCCAACCCCGCGGCAGTCCAGCGTGCCGCGACCCTGCTCGCCGGCGCGCGACGCCCCGTCCTGTACGTGGGCGGGGGCGTGCTCAACTCTGGCGCGTCCGCGCTGCTGTACGCCTTGGCAGAGCGCACCGGCGCGCCGGTCGTCACGACGCTGATGGCGCGCGGATCGTTCCCGGACTCGCACCCTCAGCACCTCGGCATGCCCGGCATGCACGGGACCTACGCCGCAGTCACGGCGATCCAGCGCTCGGACCTCCTCGTCGCGCTCGGTGCGCGCTTCGATGACCGGGTCACGGGACGCGTCGACGGCTTCGCACCGGACGCCAAGGTCATCCACGTCGACATCGATCCTGCCGAGCACGCCAAGGTCCGAGTGCCAGACGTCTCGATCGTCGCGGACTGCGGCGAGGCGATCGCGGCGTTGCTCGCGGCCCTCCAGACGCGAGAGACGGCCGACCTCGAGCTGTGGTGGCGCCAGCTTCGCGATTGGCAGCGTCGCTATCCCCTCGCCTATGACGCCCCCCAAGTGGACGGCCCGCTGCGTCCCCAGTCAGTTGTTGAGGCGCTGCGCGACCACAGTCCCGAGGGCACGATCGTCGCGTCAGGCGTCGGGCAGCACCAGATGTGGGCGAGCCAGTACTGGCGATTCGAGGAGCCGAGGAGCTGGGTCAACTCAGGCGGGCTCGGCACCATGGGCTTCGCGGTGCCCGCCGCCATGGGCGCCAAGGTCGGCCGGCCGGACCGGACGGTATGGGCCATCGACGGGGACGGCTGCTTCCAGATGACGGCCCAGGAGCTCGTGACCGCCGCCGTGGACCGCATCCCCGTCAAGGTGGCGATCCTCAACAACTCGTACCTGGGCATGGTCCGCCAGTGGCAGGAGATGTTCTACGANNGTGGGCCGAGGCGATGGGGTGCGTCGGGCTCCGCGTCGACTCGCCCGACGACGTCGTCCCGACCATCGAGAAGGCGAACGCGATCGACGACCGCCCGGTGGTCATCGACTTTCGGACTGACCCCGCCGAGATGGTGTACCCCATGGTGCCTGCTGGAATGGGCAACGACGACGTCGTCGTGCATCCCTCCCAGGGCAAGGCTCGACGATGACGCCCGAGCCTCTCGAGCTGGGTGTCGGCCGCGCAGAGGTCACGCACCACGTGCTCTCGGTGCTCGTCGAGAACAAGGCCGGCGTACTCTCCCGCGTCGCCGGGCTGTTCTCGCGGCGCGGCTTCAACATCTACTCGCTGGCCGTCGCGCCGGCCGACGAGAGCCGACGGTTCAGCCGGATCACCATCGTCGTCGATGCCGCGTCGGCGCCGATCGAGCAGGTCGTCCGCCAGCTCGACAAGCTGGTCAACGTCCTCGCCATCGACCACGTCAACGAGAGCTCCGTGATCGCGCGCGAGCTGCTCTTGGCGACCGTCGTCGCCGACGCCGCGCGCCAGCACGAGGTCGTCCGGCTGTGCAGCGCGTTCGGCGCCGAGGTCGTCGACGTGAGCTCGGGAGAGGCAACGGTGATGCTGGCGGGGCACCCTGACAAGGTCGACGGGTTCGAGAAGCTGCTCGCGGCCTACGAGGTCACCGAGCTGCACCGCACGGGCCTCGTGGCGCTGCCCAAGCTTCGCAGCCCCCTGCACGCGGTCCCACAACTTGCGGCTACGGCCGGCTGACGAGGAGCGACATGGCAACGATGTACTACGAGCACGACGCGGACCCGACGGTCCTCGAAGGCCGCAAGGTGGCGGTCCTCGGCTACGGGTCCCAGGGCCACGCCCACGCCCTCAACCTCTCGGACTCGGGCGTCGACGTCGTCGTGGGGCTCCGTGACGGGTCGGCGTCGGCCGACAAGGCGTCGGCGGCAGGGCTCAAGGTCCTCTCCGTCGCCGACGCGGCTTCCTGGGCCGACGTGGTGACCGTCCTGCTCCCCGACACCGAGCAAAAGGCGGTCTACGACGACGCCATAGCGCCGACCCTGGAGCCCGGCCAGGCCATCCTGTTCGCCCACGGCTTCAACATCCGGTACGGCCGGATCACGCCGCCACCCTCCATCGACGTGGTGATGGTCGCGCCCAAGGGTCCCGGGCACCTCGTCCGCCGCACCTACACCGAGGGCGGCGGCGTGCCGTCGCTCGTCGCGGTGCACCAGGACGCGAGCGGCACCGCGCACGACCTCGCGCTCGCCTACGCGCACGCGATCGGCGCGACGCGCGCGGGCGTCCTCGACACGACGTTCACCGAGGAGACCGAGACCGACCTGTTCGGCGAGCAGGTCGTCCTGTGCGGGGGGGTCACCGAGCTGGTCCGCGCGGGGTTCGACACCCTCGTGGACGCCGGCTACCAGCCCGAGTCGGCGTACTTCGAGTGCCTCCATGAGCTGAAGCTCATCGTCGACCTCATGTACGAGCAGGGCATCGACGGGATGCGCTACTCGGTGTCGGACACCGCCGAGTACGGCGACGTGACGCGCGGCCCGAGGATCATCAACGAGGCAGTCCGAGCCGAGATGCGAGCGGTCCTGGAGGAGATCCAGGACGGACGATTCGCCGAGGAGTGGATCGCCGAGGACCGCAGCGGCCGGGATCGCTTCAACCTGCTCCGCGCGAAGGGCTCGGATCACCCCATCGAGGCCGTCGGGACGCGGCTGCGCGCGATGATGCCCTTCGTCTCGGAAGGACGAACCAAGGTCCAGGACGCCTCGGGTGGCTGACCGACCTCGAGTAGCCGCGACCTCGTCGACCGGCTCGACGATGCCGTTCGACCGGTACCGACCGACCGTCCCGATTGAGCTCACGGACCGCACGTGGCCGTCGCGGCAGCTCGACCGCGCGCCCCGCTGGTGCAGCGTGGACCTGCGCGACGGCAACCAGGCTCTCGTCGATCCAATGGATCCACAGCGCAAGCTTGTCCTCTTCAAGGAGCTCGTCGCGATGGGCTTCAAGGAGATCGAGGTCGGCTTCCCCTCGGCGTCGGAGACCGACCTCGAGTTCCAGCGCCTGCTCGCCGATGACGAGCACATCCCCGACGACGTCACGATCCAGGTCCTCACCCAGTGCCGTCGCGAGCTCATCGAGACCACCTTTGCGTCCCTCCGCGGCGTCCCGCGTGCCGTCGTGCACTTCTACAACTCGACGTCGGCGCTGCAGCGCCGCGTCGTCTTCAACGAGGAGCGCGCGGGCATCGTGGCCCTCGCCGTCGAGGCGGCCAGGTGGTGCAAGGAGCTCGAGGCGACCGTGCCGGAGACCGAGATCCTCTACGAGTACTCCCCGGAGAGCTTCACGGGCACCGAGCCCGAGTTCGCCGTCGAGATCTGCGAGGCGGTCATGGAGGTCCTCTCCCCGACACCCGAGCGCCCGCTCATCCTCAACCTGCCAGCCACCGTCGAGATGTACTCGCCCAACCTCTTCGCCGACGTCGTCGAGTGGTTCGGCCGGACGATTTCGCACCGCGACGCCGTCGTCGTGTCGCTGCACCCCCACAACGACCGGGGCACCGCGGTCGCGGCCGCCGAGCTCGGGCTGCTCGCCGGTGCCGAGCGCATCGAAGGGACTCTGTTCGGCAACGGGGAGCGCACCGGCAACGTCGACGTCGTGACCCTCGCGCTCAACCTGTTCAGCCAGGGCGTCGACCCCGCGCTCGACCTCTCGGACATCTCGCGGACCCGCAGGGTCGCCGAGTTCGCCACCCGGATGGAGGTGCCGCCGCGGCATCCCTACGCCGGCGACCTCGTCTACACGGCCTTCAGCGGCTCGCACCAGGACGCAATCAAAAAGGGGCTGGCCGCGATCGGCGAGGGCTACGAGCGCTGGGAGGTGCCGTACCTGCCCATCGACCCCGCTCACACGGGCCGGAGCTACGAGGAGGTCATCCGTGTCAACTCGCAGTCCGGCAAGGGCGGCGTCGCGTACCTGATGGACGCCGAGCATGGCCTGGATCTCCCCAAGAGCCTGCAGGTCGAGTTCCAGCGGGTGGTCCAGCGGGTCGCCGAGGAGAGCGGGACCGAGGTCTCCGCCCAGCACCTCTGGAGCCTCTTCGAGGCGACGTACCTCGAGGACAGCAGCCACCTGCGCCTCTTGTCCTCGGAGCTGTCGACACGCTCGGACGGCACGTCGGTCGTCGCCCAGGTCCTCGTCGACGGGGAGCACCGGACGATCGACGGCAAGGGCAACGGCCCGATCGACGCGTTCATCGACGCCATCAGCCGCGAGCTCGGGATCTCCCTCGAGGTCGAGGACTTCAAGGAGCACGCCCTCTCGGCAGGGTCCGGCGCCTCAGCGGTCGCCTACGTCAAGGCGTGTGCGCCCTCCGGGGCGACCTGGTGGGGCGTGGGGCTCGACTCGTCGATCCTCGACGCGTCGCTGCGCGCCGTGGTCTCTGCGGCGAACCGGGCGTCGAGCGACGGCTCAGCGGCTCGCACCTAGGCGACGTCGCCGGTGAGGCGCGGCAGCAGGGCTGACCGTTGCGCCTCGAAGCGCTCGATCCCGGGCTCGTCGCGCAGCGTGACGCCGATGTCGTCCCAGCCGTTGACGAAGCGCTCGGCGACGAGCGGATCGAGGTCGAAGGTGGCCTCGAAGCCGATCTCGGGGGCCTCGACGACCTTGCGCTCCACGTCGATCGTGATCTCGAGCTGCGGGCGTGTGGTGATCGCGTCGAGCAGCTCACGGAGCTTGTCCGCCTCGATCGCGGCAGGCACGAGCCCCTGCTTGGTGCAGTTCGAGAAGAAGATGTCGGCGAACCTCGACGAGATGACCGCCTCGAACCCGTAGTCGAGCAGCGCCCACACGGCGTGCTCGCGGGACGAGCCGATCCCGAAGTTCGGTCCCGCGACGAGGACCGACGCGCCCCCGAAGCGCTCGTCGTTGAGCACGAAGCTGCGGTCGTCGCGCCACTCGGCGAAGAGCCCCCGGCCGAACCCCTCGCGCTCGACGCGCTTCAGCCAGTCCGAGGGGATGATCTGGTCGGTGTCGACGTCGGCACGATCGAGCGGCACGCCGCGGCCGGTGACGACCCGGACCGGCTTCACGCGAGGTCCCCGGGGGAGGACAGGCGACCCGCGATCGCCGTCGCCGCGGCCACGACGGGTGAGACGAGGTGCGTGCGGCCCCCTCGGCCCTGCCGTCCCTCGAAGTTCCGGTTCGAGGTCGACGCGCAGCGCTCGCCCGGCGCGAGCGTGTCCGGGTTCATCGCGAGGCACATGGAGCAGCCCGACTCGCGCCACTCGAAGCCCGCGCTCTTGAAGACCTCGTCGAGCCCCTCACGCTCAGCCTGCGCCTTGACGCGCTGGGAGCCCGGCACGCACAGCGCGCGAACACCCGGGCGCACGTGCGATCCCCGAAGCACGTCCGCGGCAAGGCGGAGATCCTCGATCCGCGAGTTCGTGCACGACCCGATGAACACGGTGTCGATCAGAATCTCCCGTAACGGCGTGCCCGGCACGAGGTCCATGTACGCGAGCGCGCGGGCCGCCGCCTCGCGCTCCGGGGCGCTCGCGAAGCTCGACGGATCGGGCACCGTCGAGGAGATCGCACCTACCTGGCCCGGGTTGGTCCCCCAAGTCACCTGCGGCTCGACGGTCGCCGCGTCGATGACGACCTCGGCGTCGAACGGCGCCCCCTCATCGGTCGCGAGCGTCAGCCAGTCGGCCGCCGCCGCCTCGAACCCTCGCCCGACCGGTGCGTGCTCGCGGCCACGGAGGTACTCGACGGTCACCTGGTCCGGCGCGATCATGCCGGCCCGCGCCCCCGCTTCGATCGACATGTTGCACACCGTCATCCGGCCCTCCATCGAGAGCGACCGAACCGCCTCGCCGCGGTACTCGATCACGTGCCCGGCTCCGCCTCCGGTCCCGACGACCGCGATGACCGCGAGGACCAGGTCCTTGCCCGTGATCCCCGGGGCGAGCGAGCCCTCGACGGTCACGGCCATTGTCCTCGGACGGGTCATCGGCAGGCACTGGGTCGCAAGGACGTGCTCGACCTCGCTCGTCCCGATCCCGAACGCGAGGGCGCCGAACGCGCCGTGCGTCGAGGTGTGCGAGTCACCGCAGACGATCGTCATGCCCGGCTGGGTGAGTCCCAGCTCGGGGCCGATCACGTGGACGATGCCCTGTTTCGGGTGCCCTCGTGGGAAGCACGTGATGTTGAACTCCGCGCAGTTCGACTCAAGCACCTCGAGCTGGCGCCGAGAGAGCGGATCGACGACCGCAAGCTCGAGCGACGTCGTCGGGACGTTGTGGTCGGCGGTCGCGAGCGTCAGGTCCGGGCGCCGCACGGTCCGACCGGCGAGCCGCAGGCCGTCGAACGCCTGGGGCGAGGTGACCTCGTGGACGAGGTGCAGGTCGATGTAGAGGAGGTCAGCGCCGTCGCCCGAGCGAGCGACCACGTGGCGATCCCACACCTTCTCGGCGAGCGTCCTCGGCTGCCTAGCGTCCGACACCCCGCCTCCTCGCGTTCGACTCATCGCGGCCGACGTCGAGCGCATGAATCTACCGGTCGAGCCGCGGGGCTTCGGTCGCGCCGAACGCCGAGGCACCGTGCTGGCGGCCGGAGGGCCACGCGTGCGAGGCGACGGCGACGACCCACGCCTGCCGCCGACGCTTCGATACGGTTCCGCCATGCCAGCGGCGAGCTCACGGCGCATCGCGGTGATCGGTGGCGACGGCATCGGGCCCGAGGTGCTCGCCCAGGCGCTGGCCGTCGTCCAGGCGGCCGGGGTCGAGCTCGATGCGACGGAGTTCGACCTCGGCGCGTCGCGCTTCCTCCGAGACGGTGAGGTGCTGAGCGACGCCACGCTCGAGGAGCTGCGCGCCTACGACGCGATCCTGCTGGGGGCGATCGGGCCCGCGCTCGGGGACCGTCGCATCCCGGACGGGACGCTCGAGCGGGGGCTCCTATTGCGCCTTCGCTTCGAGCTCGACCTCTACATCAACCTGCGACCGTTCGTCGGCGTGCCCGGGTCGATCGCGCAGGGGGCGGACTTCGTCGTCGTGCGCGAGAACACCGAGGGTGCGTACGCAGGTGAGGGCGGCTTCCTGCGAAAGGGGACGGCCCTCGAGGTCGCGACCCAGGGCTCGGTGAACACGCGTGCCGGCGTCGAGCGCTGCGTCCGCTATGCCTTCGAGCTCGCGGCGCAGCGAGAACGACGGAGCCTCACGCTCGTGCACAAGACGAACGTCCTCACGTTCGCCGGCAGCCTCTGGCAGCGAACGGTGGACGAGGTCGGCACCGAGTTCGCGGGCATCGGCGTTGACTACCTTCACGTCGACGCTGCGTGCATCCACCTCGTCGAGCGACCGTCCCGATTCGACGTCATCGTGACCGACAACCTGTTCGGTGACATCTTGACGGACCTCGCCGGCGCGGTCGGCGGCGGGATCGGCTTTGCCGCCTCGGCGAACCTCAACCCCGCGAGGACCGGCCCGTCGATGTTCGAGCCGGTCCACGGTGCGGCCCACGACCTCGCCGGTCGCAACCTCGCCAACCCCCTCGCCGCGATCGCGTCGGCGGCGCTCCTGGTGGCCCACCTGGGCGACGACGTGGCCGCCAGTCGGATCACCGAGGCCGTGCGGGCGGTCGTGATCGCCATGGATCCACAGGGTCCGACGCTGGGGACCGACGTCATCGGGCGCGCCGTCGTCCAGCAGCTCGCGTCGTCAGCGCCCTGAGCCGGCGAGGTCGACCGCGTCGCACCTGGTGGTCGACGAGTCGTGGCTCCGCAGTCGATCACCACGCGGTGCCGGCGCGATCGGCACCACTCAACGCGGGGCCGTGCACGAAGATGGGCTGCATTCCGGCGTAGCCTGTGCGCGCCGACCCCCTCTGAAAGCGCCGCCGTCGTGCCCTCCCCCGTCGAGTCAAGGTTCCTGTCAGAGGTCCAGTCCAGCGAGCGTCGCCTTCCCTTCGCCGGACGGCGAACCAGGATCGTCGCGACGATCGGCCCTGCCTGCGACGACACTTCGGTCTTGGCCGCCATGGGTCGCGCTGGCATGGACGTCGCGAGAGTCTCGTTCAGCCACGGCTCCACCGAGGAGTCCCTGGAGCGCATCGAGCGGATCCGATCCGCGGTCCCGGGGATCGGCGTGCTCGCGGACCTGCCGGGCCCGAAGGTCAGAGCGACGCCGTTCGGACCCGACGGCGCCGATCTTGTCGACGGTCGGACGCTCGTGCTGGTGCCCGCAGCGTCCGCCCCCATGTCCAGCGCGGCCTGCATCGGCGTCACGCTCGATGACGGCCTCGCCTCGCTGAGCACCGGTGAACTCGTCGTGATCGGAGACGGGGGGATCGCACTGCGCGTTCGCGACCCCGGGTCAGATGAGGTCCGAGTCGAGGTCATCACTGGCGGCCACGTCCAGGGGCGGCCCGGCATCACGCTCCCCAATCACGCGCTGAACGTCGCCACGCCGACCGTCGAGGACCTGCGGCGCATCGAGGCGCTCTCGGCGGCGGAGGTCGAGGCGATTGCGGTGTCGTTCGTGCGATCCGCTGACGACATCGAGGCGGTCCGCCGTGCGATCGGACCCAACCCGTGCATGCTCGTCGCCAAGATCGAGACCGAAGAGGCGGTCGAGAACATCGACAGCATCGTGCAGGTTGCCGACGTCGTCATGGTGGCGAGGGGTGACCTCGGGGTGCGGCTCCCGCTGGAGGACGTGCCCTCGCTGCAAAAGAAGATCATCCGGGCCGGGATCCGCTTCGCACGACCCGTCGTCACCGCGACCCAGATGCTCGAGTCGATGATCCACGCGAGAGTCCCGACGCGCGCCGAGGTGTCCGACGTCGCGAACTCCGTGCTCGACGGGACGAGCGCGGTCATGCTGTCCGGTGAGACCGCGATCGGCCGGCACCCCGTGGGCGTGATCGAGGCCATGGCCCGGATCGTGACGAGGGCCGAGCGGGACTTCGACTACCTCCACTGGGGGGCCAACCTCGGCGTGCAGGAGGTGTCCGGGGATCGGGCGTCGGCGCTCCGCGTCACCGCCGCAATCACCGGCGCGGGCTGGCGCGCGGCCCTCGAGGAGGACGCCGCCGCCATCATCGCCTGCTCCTCGACGGGCGCAACCGTCCGCTCGATCTCTCGATTCCGGCCATCCATGCCCATCGTCGCGGTGGTCAAGTCCGCCTACCGCGCGCGCCAGCTGCAGATGAGCTGGGGCGTCACGCGCGTGCTCGTCCACCCGAGCGAGGACAGCTACGTCCAGACCTACGCGGCGATCGACCTGCTACTCGCCGAGCACCTCGTTCGGGACGGGGACGTCGTCGTCGTGCTCGCCGGATCCCGCGACACGCCGACGCCCATCACGGACACGGTGCGGATAGTTCGCGTGGCCGACCGGCACTGATCACGTCGTCGCGAGGCCGCGTGTGCGGCGAGCCGACGGCCGAGGCGCCACCTCCCCCACACGATGCACCTTGTGTCATCCTGAGCCGGTACCCCGCCCGCTCGCTCGTGGCCGTTGGGTGCTGGTGACTAGAAGAGAAACGCGAAGTGCGCCGAGTCCGGAGAGACCCGCTCGACGTGCAGCGGGCTCGCGTCCAGCCGACGCAGCAGTCCGGGGAGCTCGGTGGGACTCTCAAGCTCGATGCCCACCAGCGCCGGGCCAGTCTCCCGGTTGTTCTTCTTCATGTACTCAAAGAGGACGATGTCCTCGCCTTCTGCGAGGACATCATTCAGGAAGCGACGCAGCGCGCCGGGCTCCTGGGAGAAGTTGACCAGGAAGTAGTGGCGAAGACCTTCGTAGAGCAACGAGCGCTCGATGACCTCGGCGTACCGGCTCACGTCATTGTTGCCCCCGGAGACGACGCACACGACCGACGCCGTATCCGAACGGTCCATGATTCGAAGGGCAGCGCTTGCCAGCGCGCCCGCGGGCTCGGCAATGATCCCCTCGGTCTGATAGAGGTCGAGCATCTCGGAGCACACCGCTCCTTCTGGCACCGACACGACCTCGTCGACCAAGTCACGGACGATCGGGAACGTCAGGTCTCCGACCCGGCTCACCGCGGCACCATCGACGAACGTATTGACGGCCTCGAGCACCACAGGTTCGCCCGCGTCGAGAGCGGCGCGCATACTGGCAGCGCCTTCGGGCTCGGCACCGATGATGCGCGCCGCAGGGAAGTGCTCGCGCAGCCATACCGCCACGCCACTGAGCAGGCCTCCCCCGCCGACGGGGACGATGATCGTGCCAAGCTCCCCATCGAGTTGCTCCGCGATCTCCCTCGCAACCGTTCCCTGTCCGGCGATGGTGTGAGGATCGTCAAAGGGATGGATCGCCACGGCTCCGGTCACCACGCAGTCCTCGTTCGCGCGCCGACTGGCCTCGTCGTAGGAGTTGCCGGCGACAATGAGCTCGATCCAGGTGCCACCGATCGCCTTGATGCGCTGCCGTTTCTGTCGCGGAGTATTGCTGGGAACGTAGATTCGTCCACGAATCTCAAGGATGCTGCAGGCGAACGCCACCCCTTGGGCGTGGTTGCCGGCGCTGGCGCACACCACCCCAAGCGCACGCTGTGCTTGGTCGAGGGAGGCGACCGCGAAATAGGCGCCGCGCACCTTGTAGGACCGACAGAGTTGCAGGTCCTCTCGCTTGAGTAGAACACGATGACCGGTCACCCTCGTGAGTCGATCACTCTGTTCAATTGGCGTTCGACGAACGACTGCTGTAATCGCCTCGGCTGCTTGGTCGACGTCGCTGGCGACGAGAGCGTGCGGCATCGCAGAATGCTAGGGCGGCATTGTGTGGTGCGATCGTCAAGATCGACCACTTCCGATGCTCGCACATGCCGGCCGAGTTCGCGCGCAGCGTGACCGGAACCCAGGGCAAAGAGCTCGCGAGCCACAAGAACTGCACCGTCGCGACTGGCAACCCGAGCTACTTCCAACCTCCCTTGCAGCGTGGTCCGAACGAGAACACCAATGGCCTCTTGCGTCACTGCATGCCGAAGGTGAGACCTCTCGAAGCTCAGTGCCATGGACTCGCCGTTATCTAGCGCAGCCCAACAACGGCCCTCGCGCAACGCTCGGATATATGCATCGATCAGAGAAGCTCGCCGAGCATGCTGCGCTGACTGATTGATTCCGCCAGAGAGTCCCTCGCTGACCTTCGCGTGCATGACATTTGCGCGCTCGGAGTGCGCGCTCGCAGGATTCGAACCTGCGGCCTGCGTCGACCAAACCGAAGGTTGGGCCTCAGCTAGATGGTGATCTCAAGGTCCTCGCTCAGATTCAGGTACGCGGCACCGGGCCGGTACTCAGACGGGACCTCATCGATGCTCGAGTAGCGGGCAACATCGAAGATGTTGGACGATCGAACGTCCTCCTCGACCGCGACCCCGCACAAGGTGATCTCGATCGCGGCCTCGAAGGCCTTGACCGGAGAGATCTTGCTCTGCTTGAGATCCTCGAACGTCGCCAGGGGAACCCTTCCGAGGAGGCAGTACTCGCACTCCCCCTCAACAGCACCTACCCGCCGCGCCACGACGACGTGGTTCCGCCCGTCATCGATCGCGTAGATCGCATCATCGCCGGATCCGATGCTTGCCCGAATTCGATCGTGACGTTCGTGCACCGGCAGAAGGTGCCACTGGATGTGGCGTATCTCCTTCATCGCCCACAGGGGGCAAGGGGGGATCGTGCCCTCGGGCTCGTCCTCCGCGAGCGGCGACGAGATGTCAGCTCCGACAAGGGGATCCATCGGCGTCGCGGACCCGCTGCTGACGATGATGTCGCCTGGTCCGGGCACGCGTCCTGACGATGCGTCGACCGCCTCACCCCACTCCGGTGATTCGTCAGACCCGCGCTCGTTCACCATGACACTCCCTCGGACGCCTTCACGAGCATCGTACCCAGGGGTGCCGGTCAGCAGACGGGTGCAGCAGTCCTCCAGGAAGTCCACTCGTCAGTCCGACAGCCCGCCATCGTCACGGGTCACGAGCCGGTTCTCAAGCCGACGACGGTCGTCGTGCAGGGCGAGATCACGAGTGGCACCAGATTCCTTGGGATGGCGTCGTGAAGTGCGCAGATGCGGCACTCCGCTTCCGCGTCGAGCTCACATTGATCGACGCCGGTGGCGTCGACGTCACCACTCGAGTCACGGCTCTGGGTCGGTCCGTCCGATCCCGCGATTCGGTCGGTGAACCGGCCTGGGTTTGATGGAGGCTCGACCGTTCGGACCTCTCATGCCGCGAGGGCTGGAGTCTGTGATGGGAGTCGTCCTCAGGGCCACCTGAAGTCGTCGGGGGGCTCCGGGGCGCCCATGGGTGTCCGCGGTGATCACGACGATCAGGAGAGTCCCTGCAAGACGTGGCGAAGGTCAGAGTCGTGAGCCGGTGATGCCTCAGGCGCAGAGCCGTCGCCGCGAAGACGGCGGCGTCACGCCAGGTGGGGCGACCAACGGCAACTGTCAGCTGCGTGCGACTAGAACCGATTGCATGAGCGACGACACCACACCTCCTGTCACCACCTCCGATACCGGCATCCCCGCACCGAGCGATGAGTTCTCCCTCTCCGCGGGGGTCGAGGGTCCATTGCTCCTCCAGGATCACTACCTGATCCAGAAGATGGCCCACTTCAACCGAGAGCGGGTCCCCGAGCACGTCGTGCACGCCAAGGGCCACGGGGCGTTCGGTTTCTTCGAGGTCACCGCGGACGTCAGCCAGTGGTGCGGCGCCGACTTCTTGAAGAAGGGCACCCGCACGCCGATGGTCGCGAGGTTCTCCACCGTCGCTGGCGAGCAGGGCTTCGCTGACACCGTCCGCGATCCGCGAGGCTTCGCCCTCAAGTTCTACACGCAGGAGGGCAACTACGACCTCGTCGGCAACAACACGCCCGTCTTCTTCATCCGGGACCCCCAGAAGTTCTCCGACTTCATCCACTCACAGAAGCGTCGGGCTGACACGGGGCGAACCGACCACAACGGTCAGTGGGACTTCTGGACGCTCTCGCCCGAGAGCGCGCACCAGGTCACGATCCTCATGTCCGACCGCGGCACGCCGCGCACGCTTCGTCACATGAACGGCTACGGCTCCCATACCTATATGTGGATCAATGCTGGTGGTGAGCGCTTCTGGGTCAAGTACCACTTCAAGACCGAGCAGGGCGTCGAGAACTTCACCAACGACGAGGCGAAGGCCATGACTGCTGAGGATCCCGACTTCCACCGCGCCGACCTCTGGGAGGCGATCGCTCGCGGCGAGCACCCGGTCTGGCGTCTCGAGATGCAGATCATGGAGTTCGAAGACGCGGCCGACTACCGGTTCAACCCCTTCGACCTGACCAAGGTCTGGCCGCACTCGGACTACCCGATGATCCCGATCGGGCGCATGATCCTCGATCGCAACCCAGACAACTACTTTGCGCAAGTCGAACAAGCGGCATTCGAGCCGTCCAACTTGGTGCCGGGCATCGCCCCGAGCCCGGACAAGATGCTCCAAGGTCGCCTCTTCAGCTACCCAGACACGCACCGGTACCGAATCGGCCCCAACTATCAGCAACTGCCCGTCAATCAGCCCCTCGTCCCTGTGCACAGCTACAGCCAGGATGGACCGATGAACTTCCGCCCTGGCGGCGACCCGGTCTACGCACCCAACTCCTACGGTGGGCCGGCAGCAGACCCGAGCCTCAACGCCGACCCCTCCTACGGGCTCACGGGTGAAGTTGTCCGGGCCGCGTATCACGCTCACAAGGACGACACCGATTTCGTGCAACCCGGCGCGATGTACCGCGAGGTCATGTCCGCGACCGACCGGGAGCACTTGCTGTCCAACATCGTCGCACATGCCAGCAACGGCCCTGGACTTCAGCGCGATGTCGCTGCACGAGTCGGCGAGTACTGGCGCCAGGTTGATCCAGAACTCGGAGCCAACGTGGCCAAGGCACTCGCCAACTGAACCTGAACACACGTGCGGATGGCGACACCGGCTGCCACCGACGTTCGATGCCGCAGGGATCAGCTGGAACAACGGGACACTGCTGAATTCCGAATTTCCGAGACCGTTCTCGCCCACCTGAACAACGTTCCCGACAGAGTGTCACGGTGCACCTGCGGCCTGAGGCTAAAACGACTTCAGTCGTCGTCTGCGCACGTCTCTGAGGCCGGACGTCGCCGAGTCCGCCGGTGTAACCCCGAATCATTGCGGGAGTAGTGGTTGCCTCGAGCTCGACGACCGTTCCGAATGGGACCGTGGTACGTTTTCCCGACGGGAACGGAGGTTCCCGCAGGTTTTCAAGATCCAAGGGGGACGCATGCAGGGAGTAACCCGAACGCGCCGACCGCTCGTCCGCAGCATTGCGGCGTTCGCGACCGTCGGTGCCATGGTCGCAGCGGTCGCTGCCGTCGGCGGCGCAGTCGGATGGCCGAGGACGAGCTATCCGGGGTATCCGACGACGCTCTCGGCCGCGGACATCAAGCTTGCCGCCAAGTACATCGGCGGAACCGCGAACAAGGCCGCAACGGGCTCGACGATCACGATCGGTTTCATCAACGACAGCACCGGAACCCCTGGATTCCCCGAGAATGTCCAGGGCGCCCAGGTAGCCGTCAGCTTCATCAACAACAAGTTGGGCGGCATCAAGGGCCACAAGCTTGCGCTTCACGTCTGCGATGCGCTGAACACCGACGGCTCAGCGTGCGCACTCGCAATGGTGACCGCCCACGTCAAGCTCGTGCTCACCGGAACGATGAACACCTCGAACGACAGCACCATGTACGAGACGTTGTTCCAAGCGAAGATCCCAATCATCCAGGGCAACGACCTCACGTCCACCGACTTCTCACCTCCGACGACCCCCTACAAGGGAACTGCCGTGACCTACATGCCGGGCTCACCCGGCGTGCTGTACGGCATGGCAAAGTTCCTCGGAACGAAGGGGCTCGGCTCGAAGCCCACGCACGTCACGGTGTTCTACGACCAGGGTGACACGGGATCCCAGACCGCGTACAACGTCTTCTTTAAGGCGGGCAGCCCGCTGCAGAGCAAGTACCTGCACGGCATCGCGGTCAATGGCATCCAGATCAATGCTCCGTGGTCGAAGTCCGACGTGGAGTCCGCGCTGTCTTCCTTGCCGGCCGGCACCATCCTCGTGCCCCTGGTCCCAGTCGGGACCTGCATCTCGTTCGCCCAGGCCCTGACAGCGCTGAAGATTCACAACACGGTCGTGACGTCTGGCCTGTGCTTCGGCGAGCAGGTGAAGAAGGCCCTCGGGAACTACCCGAACGGGTGGTACTTCGGCGACTACGGCATCAACTACTTCATGTATGCCAAGGCGCTGGCCACCTCTCAGCAGCTTGCCGTGTACATCGCTGCCGTTGACAAGTACAACAAGACGATCGACTACACCGGGTTCGCCGGACCGTCGTTCGGCACCGTGCTGACGGCGACAAAGCTGTACATCCAGGCCGGAGGCGCCTCGGCGACCTCGGCGAAGCTCGCAACGCTGGTGCAGAAGTTCCCTGGCCCACAGTGGGGCATCTCGGGTCCGATGACCTGTGGTCACGTCAGTTCGCTGTTCTTCCCGGCAATCTGCGGCAAGTACATCGGCATCTCGCAGTTCAAGGGCGGCAAGTGGGCACCGATCCAGGCCGCCTACAACAACAAGCTGATCAACGCCTTCAGCTGAACGACACTTGAGCTCGCTCGCCGTAAGGCGAATCCGACTCTCCAGCAAGCAGGCCCCCGCGATCGTCGGGGGCCTGCTTGCTGCATCTTGGCTGGTCGTGCTGCTGACCCACCATGACCAGCTCCAGTCGACGATCTTTGGCATCGATACCGGTGCACTCATCGCCGCGGTTGCGCTCAGTGCGACGCTCACCTACCGGGGGTCGGGCGTCGTCAACTTCTCGGTCGCGGCAATGGCGATGTACTCGTCGTTCATCTTCTATGACCTGTGGCAGAACGGCTCGCTCTTCTTCCCGCCACCGATACCGTCGATCCAGCTCGTCCACGTCCGCTACGTGGCCGGCTCGCCCATTCCGCCACTACCCGTCTGGCCGGTGTTCGCCATCACGATCGCCATCTGCGGGGTCATGGGTCTGCTCATCCACCTGCTGGTGTTCCGTCCGTTGCGCAAGGCGCCACCGCTCGCGAAGGTCGTCGCCTCAATCGGGCTGTACCTCGTCTTGTTCTCGATCATCACCGTCCGATTCCCGGGATCGTCCGTTCTCAACTTCCCCTCGACGCTGCTTCCCGCAGGCAATTGGACATTCGGCACGATCATCGTGCCCGAGAACCAGGGGATGCTCGTGCTCGCGGTGATCGGTGTTGCCGCCGTGCTGTGGGCGGTCTTCAAGTTCACGCGATTCGGGATCGCCACTCGGGCAGCCGCGGAGAACGAGCGGGGTGCCCTCATCCTCGGCTACAACCCCGATCGGCTGGCGGCGATCAACTGGGTGCTGTCGATGATGCTCGCGGGCGCCTTCGGGATCCTCTTCGCCACCATTCAGACCACGATCGACTCCTTGCAGATGACGCTGCTGATCGTCCCAGCACTTGCCGCGGCACTCTGCGGGAGGTTCCGCTCGTTCCCGGTCGTCGTGCTCACTGCACTCGCGTTCGGCGGCTCCCAGGGGTGGATTCAGTCGCTGTCGACCACGTCGTGGGCCCCCTCCTTCTTCGGGTACGCCGGATTCTCGACGGTGATCCCGTTTGCGGTCATCGTCATCGTGCTCTTCCTCCGCGGAGAGCGCTTGCCCTCGCGAGGGAGCGATGCGGCGTTGCGGATGCCCAAAGCGGTCGTGCCTCGTCGACCCGTCATCGGTCTTGTCACCTGCCTGATTGTCCTGTGCGTTGCGGCATTTCTCTTCGAGCCTGCGTGGAGGATCGCGCTCGAGGTCTCCGCGTGTGCCGCGGTGATGTGCGCGTCACTGACCGTCCTCACCGGCTTCATGGGGCAGATCTCGCTCATGCAGATGACGCTGGGCGGCATCTCGGCACTCGTGCTCTCCAAGTTCTGCGACGCCCACGGGATACCGTTCCCGTTCGCCGCCATCATCGCCGCTGGTGCCGCGACCGTCGTGGGTCTCGTCGCCGCGATCCCGGCGCTGCGGATCCGTGGCGTGAACCTGGCCGTCGTGACGCTGGCGGCGGCAGTCGTGATCGAGAGCTTCGTCTACAACTTGCCGGCATTTGCCGCGGGATTCACCCCCGGTTCCGGGATCAACATCGCCGCTCCCACCCTGCTCGGACTCACGTTTGGACCCGAGAGTCCGTACTCGAAGGTGCTCGGCCACCCGCCCGGCGCACTGCCCGACCCGTGGTTCGCGGTGTTCTGCGGGATCGTCCTCGTTCTCGTCCTGCTCAGCGTGCTGTGGATACGACGCTCCCGCCTTGGTCGAAGGATGCTCGCGGTCCGTTCGAACGAACGCGCTGCAGCTGCTGCCGGCGTGAGTGTGCCGCTGACGAAGCTGACGGCATTTGCGATCTCCGCCTTCATCGCGGGACTCGGCGGTGCCCTGTTCGGCTATCTCTCCTCGGGCGTCAATACCCAGACGCTGAGCTCGACCGGCTCCCTCGTCCTCATCGCCGTCGCGTACCTCGGTGGCATCTCGATGCTCGAGGGTGCGCCCATCAGCGGCCTGCTCTTTCAGGCTGGCATCTTCGCGGTCTTCCTCTCGAACATCCTCCACATCAGTCCTGAGTACGCGGTGTACGTCGCTGGCATCGGGCTCATCTTCGCGTCAATCAACAACCAGGAGGGGATCGCGGGATCCTTCCGCGACACCGCCGCCTTGATGCGCCGCCGGCGGCAAGAAAGGGTGCGAGTCCAGGCGTCGCTTCCGTCCGCGGGCGGCTCGGCCTGATGGCGCTCCTCGAGGTCCAGGGTCTGAGTGTCGCCTTTGGCGGCTCGAAGGCGGTCGACGGGATCACCCTCCAGGTGGAGTCAGGCCAGCTCGTCGGGCTCATCGGACCGAACGGGGCGGGCAAGACAACGACCGTCGATGCCGTGACCGGCTTCGTACCACCCACCGGGAGTGTCACTTTCGGTGGGATCCTTCTTGATGGCCCGGGCCGATTTCGGCGTCACGCACTCTCGCCAACGAAGCGGGCGCGCCTTGGGCTGGCTCGTACGTGGCAGTCCGCTGAGCTCTTCGTCGACCTCACGGTAATGGACAACCTCCGCGTTGCCGGTGAGCGAAACGCCGACGCGGCACTGGAGGAGATCCTCGAAAGCTTGGGCCTGCTCGCCTTTTCTGGAGACCTCGTGACCGCCCTCAGCCACGGGCAGCGCAAGCTCGTGGGTGTGGCGCGTGCGCTGGCCGCGAGTCCGAAGCTGGTCTGCATGGACGAGCCGGCAGCCGGACTCGACACCAAAGAGAGCGAGCATCTTGGCAAGCGGATCAGGGAGATTGCCGACCACGGCACGGCCGTGCTGCTGATCGACCACGACATGGGTCTCGTCCTCAGCATCAGCGACTACGTGTACGTTCTCGACTTCGGCAAGGTCATTGCACAGGGGCCACCTGCTGAAATCCGCACGAACGACCAAGTGATCGAGGCTTACCTCGGTCGACGCCACAAGGAACAGCTGGCCGCCGAGGCGACCAAGTGAGCGAGGCGCTGCTCGTCGTCGAGCACCTCGACGCGGGTTACCAGGGCGTTCCGGTCGTTCGCGACCTTTCGCTGACCGTCAACGCCGGCGAGGTCGTCGCCCTCCTCGGGCCGAACGGTGCCGGCAAGACCACGACGTTGCTCACGGTATCGGCACTGCTGCCCGCCCTGCGCGGCGACGTCCTGGTCTTTGGCAAGTCCGTTCGTCGCCAGAAGCCGTTCGCGCTCGCGAGGGCCGGCCTCGGTCACGTGACCGAGGATCGATCGCTGTTCTCCGAGCTCACGGTGCGCGAGAACCTGCGGCTCGGCTGCCATGGCCGAAGTGGTGACCTCGACATGGTGAATGACTTCTTCCCCCAGCTGCGCCAGCTCATGGGGCGTCGCGCTGGCCTCCTCTCGGGCGGTGAGCAGCAGATGCTGGCCCTCGCGCGAGCGATCGCGTCGAAACCCCGCCTTCTGCTGCTCGACGAGATGAGCCTCGGACTCGCGCCCGTGATCGTCGAACGCCTCTTGCCCATCGTTCGCGACGTCGCCGTCGCGACGGGGAGCGGCGTGCTCCTTGTCGAACAGCACGTCGAGCTCGCACTCGAGGTGTCCGATCGCGCGTACGTGCTGGCGCACGGCGACCTCGTGCTGGAGGACGACGCGAAGAACCTGCTGCACAACAAGGCGATGCTCGAAGCGAGCTACATGGGCGAGGTCGTCGCGTAGCGCGTGCTTCACGGCACGACGCCCGCACAACGTCGTCGACGATGAAACCCCAGCCGAGACGCCGGGCCGACGAGCAACTGGACTCCGGCGTGGTCTTCCAGGTCCCGCTTTGTCAAGCGGAGAGCAGTACGTCGAGCTTGGAGATTGCTTCACTCCACCCCCTCGCGTGCCTTTGAGGTGCGACTCCGGGAGCCACTGGCGTATCTCTAGTCGCGTTCTACCGACGGGCTCGTCGTGGAACTCCACCCGCATCCGCGTCTCGAATGGCCCGTGCCCACTCGGGAGCTGGCCAGTGATGCGCATGAGCCCGTCGAGGAGTTTGCCGTCGACGACCTCGGTGAGTTCGATGCGACCGCGTGTCCAGACTTCCGGTCGATCCGGGAAGACTTCTGACCACTGAATGGAGCCGCCGGGGCGCACGTCGAACTCCACCTCGTCGCGGGGTAGTGAGTTGCCGAGCGGACCCCACCATGCGATGAAGTCGTCTGGGACAGTGAACGCCCGGTAGACGCGAGCGCACGGTGCCTCGACGACATGGGTGATGGAGAGCTGCGGGGTCGTGTCTGTCAAGCTCCCTCCTCAGAGATGTTCTTAGGCTTCATCCGGGTCTTGTGCGCCTGCGGCGAAATTGCAGCCTCCTTGGCAATGAGGTCATCGAGCCGGTTGAGTCGATCGGACCAGAGCCGCTCGTACTGCGCAAGCCACGTTGAAGTATTGGCGAGCGATGATGGACGGAGCCGTGCCCTCCGCACCCTGCCGTCCTTGCTCCGAGTGATGATCAAGGCGCGTTCGAGCACCTTCAGGTGACGGGAGATTGCAGGAAGACTGATCGGGTACTGAGCCGCGAGCTCCGTAACGGTCAGCTCGCCGCCGGCGAGCTGACCGACGATGCCCCGCCGAGTGGCGTCCGCCAGGGCACCGAAGAGCAGGTCGAGCTCTTCGCTCGTCGGGTGCTCTCTGACACTTAACATTATGGTTAAGTATAGTCGACCAGTGGTGACCGCCCTGAAGTAGGAGGAGTTTGATGAACCGGTATCTGATCTCGTTTGACGACGGCTGGATGGACTTCCCCGAGGAGGACTTCGAAGAAGTGAGCAGGGCCACGCACGCGGTCGTGGACGAAGCCAAGGGTGCTGGCGTGTGGATTTTCGGAGCTGGGCTACAAAGCCAGCGTGCGACCGTCGTCTCCACCGATGGCACGCCCACCGATGGCGCCTTCCCGGAAACGAAGGCGGTGCTGGGTGGCTTCTGCATCATCGAGGTTGCGTCTCGCGGCGAGGCGGTCCGATGGGCCATGAAGCTCGCCGCCTCCTGCCGGTGCACGCAGGAGATTCGAGAGTTGCTGTTCGACCCGGAGTCCTGACTGGGTAGGTGATCAAACCATGAGAGGTCCGCAGCCGGGGCCCCGGAGATCGGTCATCGCTTCAGACGGCACGCCGGAGTGCGAACGCCTCGCCGTCCACGACGATGCGATGGCCGGCGCTGTGGCCACCCTGGTAGCGGACGACGACGTCCATTTCCTTGGAGAGAAGGCCGGTGAGCTTGCCGTTGCCCTCGTCACCCCATTGGGTGCCGACCACCTCTGTTGCTGGCACGCGTCCCTCCGCGGTCGCTGACGACCTATCCGACTGGCGTGACGGGACGCCACCGTCGTGGTGACGTCCCGTCTGGCGTCGATATGAAGCAGCGAACCGCGAGTCCGCTGTCAGCTCACGGTCACCGTCGCATGGCCCGCCGCGATCCCTCCGACGAGGAGGCTCAAGGTCAGCGTCCCCTTCGCGATGGCCTTGACCTTGAACGTGACACCGCCTGCGGTGGCTACCGGTGCCGTGAAGGTGCGACCGTCACTCGTGCGGATCGACGCGATCGCCTTGGCGGGGCAGTGCGACACGACCACGGTGATCACGTGCGAGACCTTCGTCGACGACGGCGCCGAGACGAGCGGCACGTAGAGCGTCACGGTGCTCGTCTTGCCCTTCGACGAGCCGACGAGGTGCCATACGCCAGACCGGGGCTCATGGCCGAGGGTCGTGCACTGCCCTGCCGCGTCAGCGATACAGCTGAGCGTTGCGGCGTGCGGCACCGTGATCTTCACCGTGCTGCCCGGAGCGGCGCCGATCGCGCCGACGAGGAACTGGGCTCCTCGCGCGACGACCTGCGGGTTGCCCCACACCGAGAGTCCGGCCGACGTCGCGGGGAACGCGCCGATTGCCGCTGAGCGACCGCCCATGCCGTCGATGTTCGACGCACGAACGCTNNGCCGTCGCGGTGTAGCCCGTGATCGCGGTGCCGCCGTTGCTCGACGGCGCGTGCCACGTGACGCCGATCGTCCCTGTGGCCGGATGCAGCATGACCACCCCCGGCGCGCCAGGCACGTCGGTGACCACGAGCGTGAACGACTGGGTGGCCGCCGGGGCAACGCCGTTCGATGCGGTGATCGTGAACGGATAGGAGCCCGTGGAGCCGGGCCCGGGCGTCCCCGCCAGCGTCGCGGTCCCGTCCGAGTTGTCCTTGAAGGTGATCCCGGCCGGGAGGACCGCCCCGCCGTCCGAGAGGCTCGGGGAGACGGGGTAACTCGAACCTGTGGTCACGGTGAAGGTTGCTGCGTGACCGACCTGCATCGACGTCGAGGCCGTGCTCGTGATGCTGGGCGGCTCGACGACCGTGTAGTGCACGGTCGACGTCGCGTTGAACGCGGAGACCTCGAAGCTGTGCACGCCGACGGTGCTGGTGTCGATGGGCTGGCCGTTGGGCACCGTTGCGCCAGAGCACCCGCCGTAGATCGGCTGGCACGTGTAACTCGCGTCGACGATCTGACCGAGGGCATAGGTCGCCCCGTCGGTCGGCGAGGCGAACCCGATGAGCGGCGTGAACGTCACCGAAGGCAGCGTCGTCCATGCGTTGTGTCCGTCGCTGATGTCGCCGGTGACCTGGGAGGAGTAGAAGCTGGAGCCGGCCGCACCGCCGCCCCCGTCGCTCGCGTCGTGGTTGGGGATCGGCTCGGTCTCCGTCTGGCCGCTCGCACCGCCGCCACCTCCGGTGTAGCCCCCGCCGCCCCCGCCACCGCCACCGCCCGGCGGGGAGTCACTGGGCACGCCGCCGGCACCGCCGCTCGTGCCTTGGCCGCTCGATCCGGCGACAGACCCACCGAAGTCCTGGACGAAGCCGGTGCAGTCCGGGGCGTTCCCGCCGGCACCACCCCCTGTTGCGAGCCCGCCCTGCGGCGGGGTCGTTGGCGAGGTCTCGCCACCGGCTGCGCCCGGCAGGACGGTGCCCGACGACACGACGACGGGCGTCGTGTTGTCCGAGGCCGCGCCGGCGCCGGTGCTGTTGCCGCACGAGGTGCCGAAGTAGACGTTCGGTGCTGGCTCTCCGCCGCTGCCTCCGCCGCCGCCCGCAACCACAAGTCGCGAGTCGATCGACGTGCCGCCTCCTGGGCAGCTGACGGCGGCCGTCGAGCAGGTCCGCACGTCGCTCGCGCCGCCACCCGACCCGCCGTCGGTCCCTCCGGGCGCACCGCCGCCGAAGGCGGACACACCACCGGTTGCGCCGACTTCGGCGTAGAGAGTCTCGCCTGGGACGACGGGGAGCGCGACGACGAGGTCCATGCCCACGCCGGCGACGCCTGAGGGCGACCCGTTCCCGCCAACCGCCTCGACCTGCAGGAGCGTGATGCCCGCGGGCACGGTGTAGGACTGCTCTGCGCCGGTGTACGTGAGGGCGACCGATCCCGGGAAGGTGTCGGCGCCCGCGGGGCCGGCTGCCACCAGGCTCGCCGCGCAAAGGACGGCGCTCAACCCGGACGTGACCCACAGGAGCGCGGTGGACGGCCCTCGGCGTGTGACCCGGCCGCTGGCGTGCGTGATCGATCCCATGGTTGGTCCCTTCGTTGGCAGTGGTGCTGCCCGCATCATCATCGGCGACCGTCACGCGGGCGGCACAGGGCGCCGATCCACGATGTTCCGTGCCTGAGGACTCTGCGGTTCTCCTGGTCAACGGCCCGCCACATCGCCGAGACGGCCGTCATCCTGATCGACGCCTCGGAATGCCCCGCTAGGCAGGTTTGACATGCAGGTATCTGTCTGCCTATATTAGGCAGGCAGATACCTGCATGAATGGGCTCGCCCTTGGTGAGCTCCCTAGGAAGGGATGGAAATGCCTGACATTCGGCATCGCGTGGCAATCTCGGCGCCCCTCGTCCACGTGTTCGAGGCGGTCACGGCTCCGGCGCGGATCTCGGAGTGGTGGACTCGTGACGGCGTCGCTGGAAGTCCGTCGCTAGGCGGACGACTGGAGTTCCGATTCGGCAGGCCCGAGCCATCGGCGGTGATGGAGGTTACCGGACTACGTCCCGACCAAGTGACCTGGCATTGCGTCGGAGGCGCCAGCGAGTGGATCGAGACCGACATCACGTTCGACCTCAGAGAGTCCGACGGAGAGACCGTCGTGCTCTTCACGCACGCAGGGTGGCGAGAGGCGAGCGAGTTCATGGCGCACTGCAGCGCCAGATGGGCCTACTTTCTGCTCAGCATGAAGTCGCTCGTCGAGCTTGGGAAGGGGACGCCGTTCCCGAATGACCTGAAGTTCTGAGAGCGTCTGACGGTGCCGGACGGAGACGTCTTCAGAGCGCTAGCCGACCCAAGTCGTCGACGCCTGCTCGACCGGCTCAACGTCCGAAACGGGCAGAGCCTCTCCGAGCTCACCGAGGACATGGGGATGGCGCGTCAGTCGATCAGCCAGCACCTGGCGATCCTCGAAGCCGCAAACCTCATCACGACCGTTCGCGATGGCCGGCTGAAACGTCACTACCTGAACGCGGTGCCGATCAACGAGATCGCCGACCGCTGGATCACTACCTACGACCGTAACCGGGTCCGCGCCCTTGCGGACCTCAAAGCTGCACTGGAGGAAGAGCACATGGACGACCTTCGATTCGTCTACACGACCTACATCCGCACATCGCCCGAGCGCCTGTGGCGGGCGCTCACGGAGCCCGCATTCACACGACTCTGGTGGGAGACGTCCTTCGAGACCGACTGGCAACCGGGCTCGACGATGGTGTGGGACAACCACGGCGTCGTGATTGAGGACCCCGAGCAGGTGGTCCTCGAGGCGAGTCCCTATCACCGGCTGACCTACACGTGGCACACGTTCACCCCGGAGCTGGCTGCGAGATTCGAGTGGGACGCCGAGCTGCAGAAGAGACTCGCCACCGAACAGCGGTCCCAGGTCACATTCGTGCTTGAGCCGGAAGGGGAGTCGGTTCGGTTGATCGTGACGCACGACCACTTCGAGCCAGGCAGCGCTCAATTGGAAATGGTCCAGCATGGCTGGCCTGCGATCCTCTCCGGCTTGAAGTCCCTGCTGGAGACTGGGACTGCGCTCTGACAGCTGTGCCAACACAGCCGCAATGTCGGGTCACGACCGAGATGAATTGTGATGTGCCGTGTTCACGGAGGCGCGTTTACGGAAACCGCGCCGCCCCTCGCGCGGCGGTCGGCGGACCACGTCTTGAAGCCACCGTCGAGGTTCCTCGCGTTGATGCCGAGCTCGTGCAGGAGCGTCGTCGCGGTGTGTCCGCGCTGTCCGACCTCGCAGTAGACGAGAACGGGCCCCACGCCTATCTCAAAGAGACGGTCGCGCAGCTCGTCGATCGGGATGTTCACTGAGCCTGGAATCGCGTCGCGTGCGTGCTCGTCGGCGGCCCGCACGTCGACGAGCTCCCAGCCCTGAGCGACAAGTACATCCACCTCGTCGGGGCGAACGATGTCGCAGGCGCCAGAGAGCACGTTCTCTGCCATGTACCCGAGCAGATTCACGGGATCCTTCGCCGACGAGAAGGGTGGCGCGTAGGCGAGCTCGAGGTCGGCGAGCCGGTCTGCAGTGAGCCCGCCGGCCATCGCGGTCGCGATCACGTCGATCCGCTTGTCAACGCCGTTGCGACCCACGATCTGCGCACCGAGGATCGCCCCGTCGTCCGGATCGAAGAGCAGCTTCGCGGCCATCCTGGTCGCGCCTGGATAGTACGTCGCGTGGTCGAACGGGTGGGAGTGAATCGCGCGGAATCTCCGGTCGGCGTGACGAAGCCTTCGCTCGTTCCATCCCGTCGTCGCGGCGACGAGATCGAACACCTTGACGATCGCCGTCCCCAAGGACGGCACCGCGCTGACTTCGAGGCCGGCAAGGTGGTCGGCGACGCGGCGGCCCTGGCGGTTGGCGACGTTCGCGAGCGCGATCAGCGACGTGGCGCCCGAGATCGCATCGGGCTTCTCGGTCGCGTCGCCGACCGCGAATATGTTGATATCGCTGGTCTGGTTGACGTCGTTGACCGCGATGCCCCCGGAGGGGCCGAGTTCGAGCCCTGCCGAAGTGGCGAGCGAGACGTCTGGTCGGACACCGATGGCGCCAACGACAAGCTCGGCATCCAGCACGCGGCCGTCGGACAGTGTGACAGTTCGCTCCTCGATCGAGTCGACCGCGACCGAGACCTCGACGTGGACCCCGTGGGCCTCGAGCTCGTCGGCGACCAGGATCGCGAGCTCGGGATCGAGTGGCGGGAGAACCTGGGGTGTGGCCTCGACGATGGTCACGTCGATGCCCTGGGCGACGAGGTTCTCCGCCATCTCGAGGCCGATGAACCCCGCCCCGATGACGACCGCGGACTTCGGAGCGACGTCGACGTCAAGGTGCAGCCGCTCCGCGTCCTCGACGGTACGTAGGGTCCGGACCCGGTCGTAGCCTGGGATTCGCGGACGAACTGGTGCTGCGCCCATCGAGAGCACGAGCTGGTCGTACTCGACCTCAGAGACCAGGTCCGAATCCGTGGAGCGGACGGTCACAACGTGGCGATCCCGGTCGATCGTCGTCACCTCGGAGTGGACCCTGACGTCGAGTCGGAACCTGTCGAAGAGCTGCTCGGGCGTCTGCAGCGTGAGATCCTCCTCCTCCTCGATGAGGCCACCGACAAAGTAGGGAAGTCCACAGTTCGCGAACGAGACGAAGCCCGAGCGCTCGAGCACGACGATGCGGACGTCCGAGTCCAGTCGACGCAGTCGGGTCGCCGTCGACATGCCACCTGCTACGCCCCCGATGATCACGACCTGACGTCGTCCACCCTTCCGCTCGTCGACGGTCCCCATGCTCCACTCCTTGCGATCGTCTCGTGATCGAATTGTCATCTACGCCTCGTTGGTCAACTTCATCCCCGGAATCTGCCCCTCCACATGACACCTCGGACGATGTCCTCTGGATGCGTCAGCCCGAAGGGAACGAAGAGGAGGCCAGGCTGGTAGACGTGGCGATCGTCCTGATCGACCACGGTGATCTGCATCTCCGCCGACGGGTATTCGCGGCGGATCCGATTCGCCGTCAGGGTCCCTCCCGTGCCACCTCCCAGGATCACGACGCGACGCTCCATGTCTCCAGTCAACGGGGCCAGGACCACCGTTGGTAGGGACGAAGGTCATGAACATTTGGACTTTCGTCAACATCGGGGTGGAGATGCCCATCGACAATTAGGAATGAGTATTCGACGGTCTTGCCAGTGAGTTCCAATGACCTCTGCCCAGTTCAAGGAGTACTTTCTGCCTGCTCCGTAATGTCAGATCCAGGAAACCGCGCCGTCTGTTTCCCAAGGGATTCCCAAGGAGACAAACTCCGGGGGTGCCGCTCATTCCGGAGACCCGATACGCATCGACTCCTGCGGGCCTTCAAATCGCGTTTCAGGTTCTCGGTGACGGGCCTGTCGATCTCGTATACCTGAATGGACTGACACAGCACGTCGACGTGCAGTGGGACCACCCTGTGATGCAGCGATTCCTAGAGCGCCTGTCGTCCTTCAGCAGGCTCATCCTTTTCGACCGTCGAGATGCATTCGCCTCGGACGCCACGCCACTCGAACTCTTGCCGGACCCGGACGAGTGGGCTCAGAACCTCTGCACGGTACTGGACGCCGTTGGTTCTGATCGGGCGTCGATCTTCGCTGAGCTGGAAGCGTGCAGTGTCCCGATTGTTGTCGCCGCCAACCACCCAGATCGAGTCGCGGCACTCATCCTCGCGAATCCCGTGGCACGCTACAGGGCGTCAAGGGACTATCCCATTGGTTGGGACGGGTCGGTCATCGACGAGTTCTTGAGCTGGTACGAGACAACCTGGGGCACAGAGGAATTGGTTCGATTTGCTTTTCCTTCGTTGGCGGACGACGCAGAGTTCGTCCGTTGGCGAGCAAAGTGGATGCGGGCATCCGCGAGTCCTCGAACCGCGATGGCCGTGTTCCGCCATCTTCTCCCAGATATGGACATTCGGTCCCTTCTACCCACCATCCATGCTCGGACGCTCGTGTTGCACCGAACGGACAACACCTACGTCTCAGCTGACCAAGCCCGGTTCGTCGCGCAACACATCGACGGGGCACGATTCATCGAGATTCCCGGAAGTGATGCCTACCTCTTCACGGATCGGAGCGACGACGTTCTGGACGAAGTCGAGGAGTTCCTGACTGGCACACGGCCTTCGCGACCGACCGAAAGAGCGCTCGCCACCGTGATGTTTACAGACATAGTCGGCTCAACCGAAAGGGCCGTTGCACTTGGCGACCGCCGCTGGCGGAATCTACTTGTCCAGCACCATCTACTCGTCCGCCGAGAACTTGACCGCTTCCACGGTGTTGAGATCGATACAGCGGGCGACGGCTTACTTGCACGCTTTAGCAGTCCGGCAGAGGCGATCCGATGCGCACTTCAGTTATCTCGCACCATGGAGGATCTGGACCTGGCGATTCGCGCGGGGGTGCATACCGGTGAGGTCGAGTTAGTTGGAGAGGGCATCGGGGGCATCGCGGTGCACATCGGAGCACGCGTTGCGGCACAAGCAGGGGCCGGCGAGGTGCTCGTATCGAGGACCGTCGTTGACCTCGTCGCCGGGTCCGGGATTGAGTTCGAGGATCGGGGCGAACATGAATTGAAGGGCGTGCCCGGAATGTGGCGCCTGTTCGTCGCGATGCGCTAAGGAAGGCCCGCACGATCCATCCAGCGAGAAGCCAAAAGATTCCCAAGCTGACCGCTGCGTGCATCACATTCGCCGGAATCATTTCTTCATCTTGCGCCCTCGGCAGGATTCGAACCTGCGGCCTGCGGTTTAGGAATCAGGTCGAGTCAATCTTGCCAGTGGGTTGTCGTGACGTATGGCCAGATCAAAGGACACGTCGGATCTTTTGAAGTGTCACAGAAACCATCTCGTCCGCGAGTTTTGATTCCCAAGGGATTCCCAAAGTCGACCTCTCAGATGGGGCCCTCGTAGCCAGTGTGAGGTGTGGTGCAGCGGTCGGCCAACGTGCTTGCGTACGTTGAAGTCGAGAGTGTGTCAAACTGACAACATCATGAGATTCGCGGGAATGGGGTCGGTTCTGACTGGCGCTGCGAGTCCTAATGGCGGCGCAGTACCCAGCGAGGTTGCGGGCCGTGGATTCCTCACACGCGGTCCCCTGGCCTGACCGACCGATGTCCTTCTCCAAAGCATGGAGGACGATTCGCACGGTCCGTCGCGTGACGGAACCCCTTGCAAGGGGGGAGACGACAACTCATGGGCCAACTGAACTCTCCGGTTCACTGCAGCTGCGCCACGTTGACGCAGGGTCATGCAACGGATGTGAACTCGAGATCGCCTCTGCCTTTGCACCTGTCTACGACGCTGAGCGCTTCGGCACAAGGCTGGTCGCTTCACCTCGGCACGCTGACGGGCTGCTCGTCACGGGGCCAGTCACGCGAAACATGGCCGTGCCACTCGTCAAGACTCTCGAGGCGACGCCGCGTCCACTCGTCGTTATCGCTGTTGGGGATTGCGCGCTTGACTGCGGCGTCTTTCGAGGCGGGTACGGCGTGGCTGGCTCCGTGGGCGACATCGTCGACGTCGACATCTCGATTCCAGGATGTCCCCCGGACCCCGCCGCCATCGTCGAGGCCCTCCGCGGCGTCACCAGTCGATGACGGCAGGCAACTTCGTCGTCATCGGGGCGGCAATCGGCCTGAGCGCAGGCGTCTGCGGTGCGACGCTGCCCCGCTCGTCGAGAGTGATCGCCGCTGCGGTGCTCGTCTGGACCGCCTGCGCGCTCGAGGCGATCGCCGCGATTCACGTGCTCGCCGGAGGCCATCCGATCTCGCTGCACTCCTCTGAGCTCCTTCCGATCACTGGCGTCGACGTCGTCTTGACGCCGCTCGGAGCGTTCTTCGTGCTGCTCGTCGCGGTAGTCGCCGTTCCTGCCACCCTGCACGGCATCGGCTACGCCTGTCATGGCCTCGACAGCCGGTTGGCCGCCGGAGCACTGCCGATCTTCATCACCGTCATGCTGCTCGTGCCCGCTGCGGGGAGCGTGGCCACGTTCATGGTGCTGTGGGAGCTGATGGCGCTGCTGTCGCTCTGTCTCGTCCTCGCGGATCACGCTCGCAGCGAGGCGGCGCGGAGTGCGGGCACGTGGTACGCGGTGCTCACCCATACGGGGGCGTCGCTGATCCTCGTCTCCTTCCTCGTCGTCGCGGCGCACGCCAACGGCCAGAGCTTCACCGCGCTGCACGCGACTCACCTCTCGCCGGGACTGCGGTCGCTCGTGTTCTTGCTGGCGGTCGTCGGCTTCGGATCGAAGGCCGGCATGGTGCCCCTGCACGTCTGGCTGCCAAAGGCCCATCCCGAGGCACCGAGTCCCGTCTCGGCCCTCATGTCGGGGGCCATGATCGCGCTCGGCGTCTACGGCATCATCCTCGTGGGCGACGTGGTCCTCGGGAGCGGACCGATCTGGTGGTGGCTCGTCGTCCTCGCGTTCGGCGCTGTCTCGGCGCTCTACGGCTCGCTGCACGCCGCAAGCAGCGCGGACCTCAAGCGCCTGCTCGCCTACTCGACGACCGACAACGTGGGCCTTGTGCTCCTCGCCATCGGAGCGTCTGGGCTCTTCGACGCCACGGGTCATCTCCAGCTGGCGGCGGTCGCCATGGTCGCAGCCCTCGTGCTGCTCTTGAACCACGCAGTGTTCAAGGCCGCGCTCTTCCTGTCCGCGGGCTCCGTCCAGGTTGCCGCAGGGACCCGCGACCTCGACCGGCTCGGCGGCCTGCTTCGACGGATGCCCCAGACGGGTGCGATGTTCCTCGTTGCCGCCGCGGCCGTGTGCGCCCTGCCGCCACTGAACGGGTTCGTCGGCGAGTGGCTGTTGTTCCAGAGCCTTCTGCACGGTGCCGGCCTCGGCAGCACCGCCGGGGACGTCGCCATCCCGCTCGCCGTCGCCGCTCTCGCGCTCACCGCCGGGCTCACGGTGGTTGCGTTCGTCAAGGCGGCCGGCATCGGGTTCCTCGGGCGCCCACGCACGGCGGGTGCGGCCTCTGCGGTCGAGGTGCCCTTGACGATGCGAGTGGCCGTCGGCCTGCTCGTCGCGGGTTGCGTGGTGCTCGGGGTCGTGCCGACGCTCGTCTTCCCCGCCGTCGAGCGTGCGACGAGGTCCGCACTCCCGAAGATCTCCGCACTCTCATTGTCGAACGGCGTCCGCCTGCAACTCGGTGACCTTCGGGGTGTTCTCGAGCCGACGGCCCTCGCGGTCGCGCTCGTCGTCGCCGTCGCCGGGATCAACATCCTGCGGCGCGGGCTCGTCCATCGTCCCGCGCCGCGTCTCGCCGAGCCCTGGGGATGCGGGCGCGAGCTGCAGACCGCGCGCATGCAGTACACGGCGACGTCGTTCGCCGAGCCCGTCCAGCGTGTCTTCATCGACGTTCTCCGTCCCGTCCAGGACGTCGACGTCACCCACGCCGCGGAGTCGCGCTACTTCGTGGACGCGGTCACGTACCGCAGCACGGTCGACGACGGCATTGAGCGGGCCCTGTACCGACCCGTTATCCGCGCCGTACGCCGCTGGGGTCTTGCGGCCCGCAGGCTCCAGCCCGGCAGCGTGCATCGATACCTCGCCTACGGGCTCGGGGCGCTCGTGCTGACACTCATCGCCCTGTCGGTGGCGAGATGACGGCCGACACGCACGTGGCCTGGGGTGCAAGCACATCGGTGCTCCAGGTCGCGGCCATCGCGCTGGGCGGACTCGTGCTCGTCGGCCTCATGCGAAGGGTCCGGGCGCGACTGGAGGGCAGGGTGGGTCCGCCAATCCTCCAGCCACTGCTCGACGTCCGCAAGTTGTTCCGAAAGGAGCGCCTTCGGCCGGACCAGGCATCGTGGATCTTCCCGTTCGCGCCGGTGGTGCTCATCGCGACCGTGGCGGTCGCAGCGGGCATCGCGCCGCTCATCACGGTGCGACCCGCCCTCGGCACGGGAGCCGACCTCTTCGTCCTCGTCTACCTCCTGCTCTCAGGGTCCACGTTGCTCGCGCTCGCCGGCATGGACGCGGGCACGGCATTCGGCGGCATGGGGTCGAGCCGGGCCGTCACGATCGGCGCACTCGCCGAGCCGGCGCTGCTCGTCACGATCCTCGCCCTGTCGATGTCGGCGCACTCCTCGAACCTGCCCGAGATCGTGCGTTCGACCTTGGCAGCGCCGGGTACCGTCGTCTCGCCGGCGCGCCTCTTCGCGCTCGCGTCGCTGCTCGTCGTCATCGTGGCAGAGAGCGGTCGGCTCCCGGTCGACAATCCGTCCACCCACCTCGAGCTCACGATGATCCATGAGGCGATGATCCTCGAGTACGCGGGTCCAGATCTCGCGCTCGTCACCGTCGGCGAGGCCATGCGCATGGCGTTGCTCCTCTGCGTCTTCGTGAACCTGCTCGCGCCGTGGGGCATCGCGACCTCCATGACGCCACTCGCTGCGTTGGTCGGACTCGTGTCGCTGGGAGCGAAGGTCGCCCTCGTCGGCGTCGTCATGGCGGGTGCCGAGGTCTTCATGGCGAAGCTCCGGCTCTTCCGGCTCCCCGAGCTGCTCGCGGGGGCCTTCGTCCTGGCGCTGCTCGGCGTCGTGAGCGGGACGGTGCTGTCGTGACCTCATCGGTCTACGCCAGCACCCTCGGCCTGAGCGCCGCGCTAGTGCTCTTGTGCGCGGTCGTCACCTTGTGGCGCCGATCGCTCGGTGCGATCGTCAAAGTCCTTGCCGTTCAGGGGGCCGCCCTGGCGTGCGTGGCGCTCGCGATCGGGTTCCACGAGCACGATGTCGGCCTCGAGGTCATCGCTGTACTCGTCCTCGGTGCCAAAGGCGTCGTGGTCCCCACGCTCATCACGCGCGTCGTGCGGCACGACCCGACGAGTCGTGAGAGCCAGCCGCTCGTGAACGTGCCCGCCTCGCTCGTGGCCGCGGGCGCGCTTGTCTTCCTCTCGTTCGCCGCGACCCGGTCGGTGACCGCGCTCGAACCCACAACCGCAGGTCGGCTCATCCCCTTCGGTGTGGCCGCGATGCTCGTCGGCTTCTTCGCCCTCGCGACGAGGCGCAAGGCCGTCTCTCAGATCGTGGGGCTTCTCCTCGTCGATAACGGCGTCGCGCTCGTCGCCTTCCTCGCGACGGCCGGCGTCCCCGTGATCGTCGAGCTTGGCGCCTCGCTCGACGTGCTCCTGGCCGTCGTGGTGCTCCGCGTGCTCGCGACCCAGATGCGCGCGCACGTGGGTTCCTTGGACCTCGACCAGCTCGCCGAGCTGCACGACTGATGCTCGTCGCGATCCTCGCCATCCCGCTCGCCTGCGCGCTGCTCTCCGGGCTCGTCCCGTGGCGGCCGTGGATTGGCTGGGCCGGCACGGTGTCGCTTGCAGGCGTCCTCGGGTGCGGGATCGCACTCGCGAGCGGGGTGCTCCACGCCAGGGCTGCCTCGGGCCTCGATGGCGTGCTGCGAGCGGACGCGCTGAGCGCCTTCATGGTGATTGTGATCGGCGTGATCGGCGTCCTTGCGGCGTGCCAGGGCGTCCGCTACCTCGACGCCGAGATCACCGCCGGTCGCTGCACCCGCCGCCACGCCTCCCTCTATGCCGTGCTGGTGCAGGGGTTCGTCACGACCATGCTCCTCGCGGTGCTGGCTGCGAACCTCGGTGTGCTCTGGGTGGCCGTCGAGGCCACAACGGTCGTGACGACCTTCCTGGTCGGGCACCGTGGTGCAAGGACCTCGCTCGAGGCGTCGTGGAAGTACATCGTCATCTGCTCGGTCGGCATCGCGCTCGCATTCCTCGGCACCGTCCTCGTCTACCTGACAGCCCTCCACGCCCCTGGGCACGGCTTCCACGCCCTCGACTGGACGTCGCTCGTCGCCCAGTCCCGCCACCTCGACCCCGGCGTCATGCGCCTCGCGTTCGCCCTGCTCGTCCTTGGCTATGGCACCAAGGTCGGACTCGCCCCCATGCACAGCTGGCTCCCCGACGCCCACAGCCAGGCCCCCGCCCCCGTGTCTGCACTCATGTCGGGCGTGCTGCTCACTGTCGCCTTCTACGCCATCCTGCGCTTCAAGGTCATCGCGGACGGCGCGCTCGGGCCGCTGTTCCCGCGGACGCTCCTCGTCATCGTGAGCCTGCTCTCGCTCGGGATCGCCGCGTCGCTGCTCCTCAGCCAGCGTGACTACAAGCGCATGCTCGCGTACCACAGCGTCGAGCACATGGGCCTGATCGCGCTCGGAGCGGCGGCCGGTTCGACACTGGCTATCGCCGCGGTCCTGCTCCATATCCTCGGGCACGGCATCGCCAAGGGCGTCCTGTTCCTGGCATCCGGCGAGATCCTCCTCGTCGAAGGCACGAGCGAGATCGAGCACGTCCCCGCACTTCTCAGCCGTCGCCCGATCCTCGGTGGCATCTTCGCCTTCGGACTCGTGGCACTTCTCGGCTTCCCGCCATTCAGTCTCTTTGTGAGCGAGCTCAACATGCTGCGGGCCGAGTTCCAGGTCGGGCTCGGCTGGGCTGCGGCGGCCTCCCTCGTCTGCATGGCCGTGATTTTCGCCGCCGTCATGTCCCATGGCCGGCACCTGCTGCTCGGCCCGAAGGGCACCGCGGCGCCAGACATCACGCCAGCCCTCGTCGCCGTCCCACTCGTCGGTGGACTACTCCTCTGCGCATTCATCGGCGTCTCGGCGTGGCCCCTCGGCCCACTTCTGCACGCTGCCGCCAAGGTCGTGTCACCGTGAGCGGCGCTCCTCGTGCCGTCGCAGCACTGGACACCGTCACAGGTCCGCTGCGTCGGACGATCGACGTCACCTCCGCAGAGCTGCTGCCTGCGGCCACCGCCCTCCTCGGGCGCGGCTATCGCCTTGCCCTCGTCGCCGCCGTCGACGCCACCTGGCCGATGCGCGTCGTCTACCTGTTCACGTCGGGACCGCCCGATCGACGCGTCGAGCTGGTCCTCGGTCTGGTTCGAGAGCGTCCGGAGATACCTTCGCTCGCCGCCGTGTCGTTCCCCGCAAGCCGCTTCGAGCGCGAGCTGCACGACCTCTTCGGTATCACGCCGGTCGGCCATCCGTTCCTCAGGCGGCTCGTCCTGCACCAGCACTGGCCCGAGGGCTGGCACCCGATGCGACGGGATGCGGGGCCAGCGCCTCCGATGAGGGACAACGCGGCGCCGTATCCGTTCATCGAGGTCGAGGGCACCGGTGTGTACGAGATTCCCGTCGGCCCCGTCCATGCGGGGCTCATCGAGCCTGGCCACTTCCGGTTCTCCGTCGTCGGCGAGACCATCGTGCGGATGAAGGCACGACTGTGGTTCGTCCACAAGGGCATCGAGCGCCTCTTCGAGGGCCGGGACGTCGACGGTGGCATCGAGCTCGCTGAGAGGATCTCGGGTGACACAGCGGTCGGGCACTGCCTCGCGTACTGCCTCGCGACTGAAGAGGCGCTCGGCATCGAGGTGCCCGAGCGCGCCTCGGAGCTCCGGGTGCTCCTCCTCGAGCTTGAGCGGCTGTACAACCACGTCGCCGACGTCGGCGCGATGTGCAATGACGTCGGCTTCGGTCTCGTCAACGCGAAGGCGCTCACGCTCCGTGAGCAACTGCTCAGGTTGAACAAGTCAGTGACAGGTCACCGACTGCTTCGTGGCGGCGTGCTCCCAGGTGGCGCGCGACTGCACTCGCTCCCCACCATCGCAACGCTGAATGAGATCAGCGCACACTTCCATGAGCTGGTGGACCTCACGCTTGGCCAGAGCACCGTGATGGACCGCTTCGAGGGAACCGGGGTCCTGCAGCTCGACGATGTCGAGGCAATGGGCGTCCTCGGCGTGGTCGCGCGAGCCTCGGGTGCGCACCTCGACGCGAGGCGTGCACACGCGATCGGCGGGCAACTGCCCGGCTTCACCCCCGCACAGCAGGCAGGCGGCGACGTGCGCGCGCGCTTTCAGCTTCGGGTCGACGAGTTCGATGCGTCGACTGCTATCCTTCGCGCCTACTGCGATCGGCCAAGGCCCCTCCACGCGATGGCCGCGACTGGCGCACGAATGGCTGCGGGGTCCGGCACCGGGATCGTTGAAGGCTGGCGCGGCACGATCGCTCACCGCGTGGAGACCGACGATGCGGGCCGGCTCACACGCGTCAAGGTCGTCGACCCTTCCTTCTTCAACTGGCCGGCACTGTCCGTCGCGCTCGCTGACACGATCGTCCCCGACTTCCCCCTTATCAACAAGAGCTTCAACCTGTCGTATGCGGGGAACGACCTGTGACCCCCAACCCGTGGTTTCGTCCGGGGTGTCGGTCTTGCCGTTCGGTACCTTCAACGTCGCCCCCAGCCGGACGGACCTTCTCGAGGCTTGAAGAATGGAGACGGTGAAATGCCAACGACGCCGATCTACCAAGTGAAGGCAGAGTTCTTTAAGACACTCGGCCACCCCGCGAGGATCCGCGTGCTCGAGGTGCTGCGCGAGGGCGAACGCTCCGTGAGCGATCTCGTGCCGGCAGTCGGCATCGAGGCGTCGCACCTGTCCCAGCAGCTCGCCGTGCTGCGCCGCGCCAATCTTGTACAGACCCGGAAAGCGGGAACGAGTGTGTTGTACTCGGTTGGCAATCCCCAGGTCTTCGAGCTCCTCGATGTGGCACGGAGGATCTTGACCTCGTCTCTGATCGACACCCGAGCCCTCCTTTCGGAACTGGAAACCTCCGAGCGAGAAGATGCTCGAACCACGTCGAAGCGAAGCCGGATCCCAAAGGGATCCCCACGCTGAAGTGGGGGGGCCCAGACCGACGGCCAAGGAGTGGAAGCCAATCGAATGCCTGAGAGAAGGAGAAGGGATCTGCTGTCCCTGACTACGGTCTTCGCACCGGCGCTCAGCACCGCGATCGAGATGCAACCACGCGTGTTGGACTCCCTCTTCCCGTTGCTCTAAGTGTCCTCAGTATCTTCGCGCAAGGTCTTTCGTTTGGTCCAAGAGGCACTGGGTTCCCAGGGGATTTCACGCTGACGTCTATGTGCATGACCTTCTCTTGCAGTTTCATTCGGCGCCCTCGGCAGGATTCGAACCTGCGGCCTGCGGTTTAGGAAACCGACGCTCTATCCCCTGAGCTACGAGGGCGATCGTCACCAGAGCTCAAGATCGAGCCGAGAAGACCCTATCGCCGAAGGGCTCTCGTGCCGAGGTGCGGCTGTCGATCGCAAGCACTCACCCTTGGATCATGCCGTAGGCAGTCGTGGGCTTGAGCGTCGCGAGCACGCGACCTTCCCGCACCATGGTCTGTCTGAAGTCGTCCCAGTCGGGGTGCTCGCCCGCTCCTGCTCGGTAGTAGTCCACCAACTGCGCGGTGACGTCGTCGTCGACTCGTGTTGCGATGCCGCTGAGCTCGACGGTGCCGTCCAGCACCACGTAGCTCCAGAAGTCCTCCCCTGGCACGTAGAGGGCAGCTCTTGGATCGCGGCGCATGTTCTTCGTCTTCGCACGGGAATCTGTGACCGAGATGAAGAAGTCGTCGCCGCGCGGCACGTACATGATGTTCGACAACTGGGGGCGGCCGTCTCGGCGTATCGTCGTCAGGACGCCCCGCTGACGAGCCTTTGCAAACGCGAGTCCCTGGGTGAGCTCCATGCCCGAAGGCTATTGGGGCACGCCACCCTCTCGACGCACGGGATCGTCGGTCGGCCGACGAAGGAGCTCGTCGAGCAAGAGGCGGTGCTGCGTGCGCAGCTCGCCGAGGCGGTCGGTCGGCCAGCAAAGCGAGGCGACGAGGAACTTCTCGTAGAGCACGTAGCCAAACGCGGAGGCCACCAGGCTCACGGTCCGCGCTGACACGTCATCGGGGGACATCTGGGTATGCAGGTCAGCCACGCGCTCCCGGATCCGACGGACGAGGTGGCCCTGCTGGCTCCATCCCTCGTCATTCGAGCCCAAGGAGACCTCTGCCAGCCGCGTCGCGACGAAGGGCTGCTCGAGCACGAGGTCGAACACCGCGGTCACGATCCCGTCGGTGCCACGATCGTCGAGCATTCGAAGCGTCATCGCGTCGCGGTCGGCGGTCGCCTCGTCAAGGAGCCCTTCGAGTGAGCCGTAGTAGCGGTAGACGAGAGAGTGATTCACGCCCGCGGCCCGAGCGACCTCTCGCACGCCGAAGGGGCGAGCGGGACGCTGTCCAGCGAGCCGGCGAGCCGCATCGAGAAGCGCGCCCTTCGCGTTCCTCGTCGAGACGACGTCGATGTCCGTGCGACGAGGAACCGTCTGAAGCGCTGACCTTTCGGGCGGGAGAACCGACACGTGCGAATCGTTACACGGCGCACGGTGCATTTACCAGTCTTCAGTGTGTCGAGTCCACAAAACTTTCACACACCAACGACCGCAATTGCGCGTATCGCGACAGGACACAGCACGACAATCACTCTTTGCATTCAACGCATAGGTGAACCGCAGTCGCGTCGATCGCATCGTGCACAGCTCCACTCGCCTCCCGTTGCGCGCGTGACGAGACGTGACGAGCATCGTTCTAGTGCCCATTGCGGCGATCGGATCTCGGCGGCCTCACGCGCCCGAGCACCATGAGCGCCACCCGGAGTCGCGCCACGATGCCGGGAGGTGGCTCCGGAGCGACGAACGCGTCGCGACCTCCCGGCATCGCTCGACAGCGGGGAGAAGGCACGCCAGGACGATCCACACCACGTCCCGAGCGCCCCACGCCGCGACATCGCAACCCGCCTTGGGAGCAAGACGGGGCTGGAGAAAATCCTTCAGTTCGCGCCCGGTTCGCCTGAAGGGACTTCCGGGTTCGAACAGGTCGACCACTGCTACTGTCGCGCTCGAAAGTTCAACGCCAGTCGGGAGACCCTCGAGCAGCGGTGGCGATGGTGCGGGGCAGTCGGGTTCCGGGTCCTCACGTGCGGTTCGACGATCATCCGATGGCCCTGCGTCCCACAGAAGGGGGATTCTGTATGCAAGACCACTCGGTTGGTGGATCGGTAGCGGCGCGCTTCAAGCGCCGTGGCTACCGCGCTGCCGCTGGAATCGGTGTGCTCGGCCTCGTGGCGGCTGGTGCGCTCGTCGGGACAGTCCCCGCTGGCGCCCAGGCAGTGAGCCACGTCAAGACGTACCTCGCCTGCGAGGTCACCGACACAGGCGGCCTGAATGACCATTCCTTCAACGCGTCAGCGTGGGCAGGGATGCAGGCCGCCAAGAAGGCGGCTCCAAAGGGAACCACGATCACGATCAAGAACGCGTCGTCCTCGTCGTCGGCCGACTACGTGCCGAACATCAACGCGTTCATCGCCGACAAGTGCAACATCATCGTGACGGTCGGTTTCCTCATGGCAGACGCGACGTGGAATGCAGCGGTCACGCACCCGGGCCAGCACTTTGCCATCGTGGACAACACGAACGCGAACCCTGAGGACGGCTCCAACACGCTCGACCCCTGCCCAGGTCCGAGCTGCAAGCCGTCGGCGCCGAACCTTCTCGGGCTCACCTACGACACCAACCAGGACGGGTTCCTGGGCGGGTACGAGGCGGCTGCCACGAGCAAGACGCACGTTGTCGCCACCTACGGCGGCATCCAGTTCGGCTCCGTGACGATCTACATGGACGGCTTCGCCTACGGCATCGACTACTACAACGCCCACAAGCCGAAGGGCGCAAAGAACGTCACCCTGCTCGGCTGGGACGAAGAGACGCAGAAGGGCACGTTCATCGGGAGCTTCACGAACCCGACGGCAGCGAACGCCCAGACGGTCACGTTCCTGAACGCCAAGGCGCGGACGATCTTCCCTGTCGCGGGTGGTGACGGACTCGGGACGACCGCGGCCGTGAAGACGTGGAACTCGTCGCACCCGACCTCCAAGGCAAACGTCGAGTGGGTCGACACCAGCGGCTGCTCGAACGACGCCCCGGACTGCTCGATCTTCATCTCGAGCGTCACCAAGGGTGTCACTGCCTCGGTCAAGGCCGCGGTGCTGCTCCAGGTCTCGGGCAAGTTCAAGGGCGGCAACTACGTGGGCACGCTGAAGAACGGTGGCGCGGCGTTCATCGAGAACACGAAGTACTCCGTCGCCAAGACCGTGCTCAACGAGCTCAAGGTGCTGTCGACTGACATCATCAAGGGGAGCATCAAAGTCCCGACCTGATCGAGACGTACTCCCTGATACCTGATGAGGGGCCGGGTCTTCGGACCCGGCCCCTCATCACGTCGTACTGAGGGGTTATCGTGCCCCCGATGAAACTCGAGCTCCGGGGGATCACCAAGCGCTTCGGCTCGCTCGTCGCAAATCGGGATGTCAACCTGACGATCGAGCCCGGCGAGATCCACTGCCTGCTCGGTGAGAACGGTGCCGGCAAGTCGACGCTCATGAACGTGCTCTTCGGCATGGTGTCGATGAACGAGGGCGAGATCCTCGTCAACGACGAGCGGGTCGTGATCAAGGACCCGAAGGACGCCGTGGCGAATGGCATCGGCATGGTCCACCAGCACTTCATGCTGGTCCCGGTCTTTACGGTTGCAGAGAACGTGGTGCTCGGCGCTGAGCCCGTCCGCCCGTGGCCCTTCTTGGACCGGATCGGTGCGGCGCGTGAGATCCGAGAAGTGTCCCGGCGCTATGGACTCGACGTGGACCCCGACGCCGTGGTTGAGAACCTCCCCATCGGGATGCAGCAGCGCGTGGAGATCCTGAAGGCACTGGACCGCGACGTCGAGGTACTGATACTTGACGAACCGACGGCAGTCCTCACCCCGCAGGAGGCCGAGGCCCTCTTCGGGATCATGCGATCGCTCACCGCGCAGGGCAAGTCGATCGTGTTCATCACGCACAAGCTGAAGGAGGTCCTCGCCATCGCGGACCGCATCACGGTCATGCGGCTCGGCGAGGTGGTCGCGACGACCACGCCGGCGGAGACCACCGAGAGCGCGCTCGCCGCCCTCATGGTCGGCCGCTCGGTCAACCTTGTCGTCGACAAGGCGCCAGCGAGACCTCGGGACGTCGTCTTGGCGGTTGACGACGTCTACGTCGAGGACGACCGCGGCCTCACCTCGGTCAGGGGCCTCAGCCTTTCTGTCCACGCCGGCGAGATCCTTGCCATCGCCGGCGTCCAGGGCAATGGCCAGACCGAGTTGGTGGAAGCGTTGACCGGTCTTCGGTCCGTCGCGAGCGGCTCGATCTCGATCCGCGGGCGCAACGTCGCCAACCGGTCGGTTCGAAGCGTCCTCCACGCAGGCGTGGGCCACATACCCGAGGACCGCCAGCGCAACGGACTCGTCCTCACCATGTCCATCGACGACAACCTCGTGCTCGACTTGCAGCACGACCCGAGGTTCAGCCGGTTCGGCATGCGCAATCTGAAGGCGATCCATGAGAACGGGGCGCGCCGGCTCGAGGAGTTCGACATCCGTGCAGCCAACAGCGCGGTGCTGGTGAGCACGCTCTCGGGCGGCAACCAGCAGAAGGTGGTCGTCGCTCGCGAGCTCTCGCGAGACCTGCATCTGCTCATCTGCTCGCAGCCGACTCGGGGGCTCGACGTGGGGTCGATCGAGTATGTCCATCGCGAGATCGTCCGAAATCGAGATGCCGGTGTCGCCGTGCTTGTCATCTCGAGCGAGCTCGACGAGGTGACAGCGCTCGCCGATCGCATCGCCGTCATGTTCGGGGGCCGCCTCATGGGGATCGTGCCGCCTTCGACCAGCCGTGACCAGCTCGGGCTGATGATGGCCGGCTCGGACCACGAGCTCGTCGCCGCCGGGGCTGCACCGTGACCATGCTCGACGTTGCCGGCGGCGACCACGACTCGGGTCCACCCACAACAGGTTCCAGCGTCCTCTTGCGCGTCGCGATCCGCATCCGCGCAGCCAGCACCCTCAAGGTCACCGCGCTCGCATTCGTCGTCGGGCTGGCATTCGGCGCGCTGCTCATCATCCTCACGACGCCGGCACTGCTACGCAGCTGGGGCGGTCTGTTCAGTCACCCCGGGGGAACCATCGCGCTCAACGCGAAGTCCATCTGGGGCGACTACGAGCTCTTGTTCTGCGGTGGCGTGTTCGACCCACGAGCGGTGTGGGCCGCGATCCAGCACTCGAACAATGCGAACTGGACCACGGCGCTCAGCCCGCTGTCGTCGACGCTCACGTTCGCGACGCCACTGATCCTGGCCGGACTCGGCCTCGCCGTGGGCTTCCGAACGAACCTGTTCGACATCGGAGGGCAGGGCCAGCTGATCGGTGGCGCTCTTGGCGCGGTGTACGTCGGCTTCACGGTCCACGCGCCTGCGCCGGTGCTCGTGCTGCTCGAGGTGCTGGCAGGGATCGCGGGAGGGCTTCTCGTCGCCGCCATTCCCGCCCTGCTCAAGGCATTCTCCGGAGCTCACGAGGTCATCACGACGATGATGATGAATTACGCGATGCTGAATCTCCTGGTGTACCTGGTCTCGGTCTCGCCGTTCCAGCGTCCCGGCCAGCAGCAGGGCGAGTCGAAGAGCATCGTGCCCGCGGGCCAGCTCCCGAAGCTCTTCGGATCGATCAGCAGCTCGCTGCAGGTGAACGCTGGGTTCCTCATCGCGCTCGTCGCGGTCGGCGCCGTGGCGTGGTTCCTCAATCGGAGCACGCTCGGATTCGAGCTCCAAATGGTGGGCGCCAATCCGGACGCGGCGAAGACCGCCGGCGTCAGCTCGCGGCGCGTAATCATCATCGCCCTCTGCATCGCTGGCGCGCTCGTCGGGCTCGCAGGCATGGCGCAAGTGTCCGGCGTGGACCCTCCCTACGTGTCGCCCGCCTACGGCGGCACCATTGGCTTCGACGCGATCGTCGTCGCCCTGCTTGGGCGCAACAGGCCCCTCGGCGTCCTCTTCGCGGCGCTGCTGTTCGGCGCGCTCGACGCTGGTGGCCACTTCATGCAGGTCAACTCGCCGACCAACATCGACTACAGCCTCGCCCTGGTGATTCAGGCGGTCATCGTGTTCTGCGTTGCCACGCCGGCGCTCATGGTGGCGCTGTTCAGATTGCGCGCGTCGGCGACCACGCAGGCCGGGCTTGCCTCAGGAGGATGGGCCAAGTGACCGACGTCCTCGTCCCGCAAGCGCCGATGGCTTCGGTGCCCGAGCGCACGGTCGTCACGCTCGAGAACGTCCGCGCGGTCAGCCGCAGCAGGTCGTTCGGATTCGGCGCTGCCGTGATCGTGATCGCCCTCATCGAGCTTCTGAAGTTCGGCCTCTGGACCTCTGGGCTGCTCGAGTCGACGATCACCTTCGACGACAACACCGCAACGGCCATCCCGTCGCTCTCCACGGCGATCCCGTCGCCGTCAATCCTGCTCCAGGTCGTCGTGGGCGTCCTCGGTGGCCTTGCGACCGCAGCAGGGGTCATGCTCATCACTCGACGCTCGACGCGAACGTTCAGCTATCTCCTCGTCCCCGTCGGCCTCATCCTCGTCGCGTGGCCGCTCGCGCTGCTGGCGAACCTGAACGGTCCCGGCCTTCAGCAGGTCGCCGTTGGCGTGCTCGGGGGCCTCACGATCGCAGCGGGGGTCGTGCTCGTCGTGCGACGGAGGGCCCAATCGCTCAGCGTCGTGTTCATCGCCGCCGGTGCCATTCTCATCGCGTGGCCGCTCGCGCTGCTGGCGAACCTGAACGGTCCCGGCGACATATTGAAGCCACTCACGTTGCCGGTCACGGGCGCCGCGTGGGTCGTCGGAGCGGTCACCCTCGTCGGTGGGCTCGTCCTCGTCGTGACGCGCTCGGCAAGGGCTGCGTACCCGATCTTCTTCGTGGCAATGGCCCTGTTCATTCTCGTGTTCCTCCTGTGGGTCTCACGCGGCTCCAGCGTGAGCATCGTTCCCCAGCTCACGCTCACGCCGATCCTGGCAAGCACGTTCATCGCGGCGACGCCCCTCATGTTCGGCTCGCTCGCCGGAGTCGTCTGCGAGCGCGCCGGCGTGGTCAACATCGCGATCGAGGGTCAGTTCATGCTGGGCGCGCTGGGCAGCTCCATGCTCACCAGCTATATCGGCGCGACCACGCTTGGCTTTGCCGCAGGCACCGCCGTCGCCGCGGCCCTCGGCGGCCTCCTTGGCGCCATCCTCGCCTACATGGCACTGCACTTTCGCGCCAACCAGATCATCGTGGGCGTCGTGATCGTCTCGTTCTGCACGGCGATGGTGCAGTTCATGCAGAACCAGGTGCTGAACAACTCGCAGTGGCTCAACATGGGCTACGGGACCCAACCCATCGCCATCCCGTGGCTGTCTCGCATCCCGATCCTCGGACCCGTGGTCTTCGACGAGAACTACTTCGTGTACCTCGCCATCGTGCTCGTGGCTGCCGTCAACGTCATCTTGTTCCGAACGCGCTGGGGACTGCGCATACGGTCCGTCGGCGAGAAGCCGAAGGCATCAGAGACCGTGGGCCTCAACGTCACGCGCATCCGGTTCCTCGTCGTCGTCCTGGGGGGCATGATCGCGGGCATTGGCGGGGCGGCGTTCACGATCGGCCTCGGCACGCCAATGATCGTGGGGATCACGGGCGGCCAGGGCTTCATCGCGCTCGCGATCATGATCTTCGGTCGCTGGCGGCCGTGGGGGGCGTTCTCGGCGACACTGCTCTTCGGCTTCTCGCTCGCGATCGGCACGCAGTACGGGCTGTACGGGACGCAGTTCGGCGTGCCGGACCAGCTCATCACGGCGCTGCCGTACCTGATCACGATCGCCGCGGTCGCGGGCCTCGTCGGCAGGCCGCGGCCACCTGCCGCCGACGGCATCCCCTACGAGCGCGAGTAGTTCGAACGCCAGTCCCCGGCGCCTCGCCTCGCCACGGCCCCGCGCGCGGCCTCGGCGGCGTCGACGAGGGCGTCGCCTGGGCTCGAGCCCCCGAGGCGGCGCACGAGGTAGGTGGCGGTGAGGCTGTCGCCGGCGCCGATCGTGTCCGCGACCGTCGTCGCCGACGCCGTTGCATGGTGCAGCTCGCCGTCACTCGTTGCCACGAGCGCGCCGCGGGCACCCAAGGTGACGACGACCTCGCCCGCATGCACCAAGAGGTGGCGCGCGATCGCTGATGGCTCGACGTGCGAGGTGAGGACCTCGCCCTCCTCCTGGTTGCAGAAGAGGTAGTCGACGCCGCTCACGCAACGAAGGAAGCGCTCCGCGCCGAGAGCACGAAGCGGACCCGCGGAGCTCGAGTCGGCCGAGACCGTCGCGCCACACTCCCGTGCGAGCGCGAGCGCGCGGAGCCCCGCGGCGCGCGTCGCGTCGTCGAGCAGGCAGTACCCCGAGACGTGGACGTGGGTGCGCTCGTCGAGGAGCTCGGCGAGCGGCTCGACCATCGCGACGTCGAGCGTGAGGTTCGCGCCGCGATCGGTCAGCATCGATCGCTGCCCGTCGCGCTCGACGAGCGCCACGACGACGCCGGTTGGTCGCTCCCCGCGAACGAGCAGTCCGACGTCCACACCCGCTGCCCGGAGCGCGACCGCGGCGGCGTCGCCGAACGGGTCGTCGCCGACGGCGCCAACCAGCGCGACCCTCGCGCCGGCGTGGGCCATCGCCACGGCCTGGTTGGCCCCTGCACCGCCGGGTGACGTCGAGATGACCGACGGCGTGTCCGACGCGTGGGCGAAGGGGGCTTCGACCTCGACGACCACGTCGAGCATCACGTCGCCCAGGACGTAGACCGTGGTCAGGGGCGCCGTTCGGGCTGCCCCAGCCGGCACCGCCTCAGTTCCCTAGCCCGCCGCTCGCGATCGCCACGGCCACCTGCGCGGCGACCGCGGCGTTGTCGAGGACGAGTGCGATATTGGACGAGACGCTCGTGCCCTCGGTCCTCTCGGCGAAGTGCGCAAGGAGGAACGGCGTGACGTCCGCGCCGCTGATCCCGCCCTCCACCGCGTCGTGGAGCCCGTCGGCGAGGACCTGGGCGTGCACCGCAGGGTCCATCTCGGAGCGCTCGGGCACTGGGTTGGCGAGCAGCATCCCGCGGCCCCCGAAACTGACGTGGTTGAGGAACGCCGCCGCCGCCTCCCCGGGCGACCCCACCATCCACGCGACCGCGCAGCCCGAGTCGCGGACGTAGAACCCGGGGAAGCGGTCGGTCCGGTAGCCCGCGACCGGGACCCCCAGGGTGTCGAGGCGCTCGAGCGTCGCGGGAACGTCGAGGATCGACTTCACGCCCGAGGCGACGACCAGTGCCTCTGTCCGCGCCAGGGCGACGAGGTCGGCGGACTCATCGAACGATTCCCGCGCGCCCAGGTGCACACCGCCGATGCCGCCCGTCGCCATCACCCGGACGCCGACACCGGACGCGAGCGAGATCGTCGCGGCGACCGTGGTGGCGCCGTCACGTCGAGCAGCGGCGGCAAAGCCGAGGTCGCGCGTGGAGAGCTTGGCGACGTCCTCGCGTCGATCGATCAGCCGGCGGACCTCCGCGGCCGCAAGGCCGATCACCGCGACGCCGTCGATCATCCCGACGGTCGCCGGCACTGCTCCCCCGGCACGCACGACTGACTCGAGCTCCTCGCTGACGCGGACCGCGTCCTCAGCGGGGAGCCCGTGCACGAGCAGCGTCGTCTCGAGTGCGACGACCGCGGTGCCGTCGGCGACCGCGTCACGCACCTCGGCGCCGATCGCACACGGCGCGTGTTCGGAAAGGGTCACGAGCGTCGAAGTGTAGTGTTCGCGCCTGATGGCGAACGGGGTGGCGACCGACGGGTCCGTCGACTGGGCGTCGCTGCGCGCCGCGGCCGACGACGCCGCGACTCGCGCGCACGCGCCGTACTCCGGGC
>PLCI01000124.1 GCA_003135595.1 Acidimicrobiaceae bacterium
AAGGCGCGCGCTGCCTCCGCGAAGCGGACCGCGCCGTAGAGGCCGTGGTGGTCGGTGAGGGCTATCGCCTCCAGGCCGAGGGCGGCGGCGGTCGCCACCAGTTCCTCGGGATCCGACGCGCCGTCGAGGAAGCTGAAGCCCGAGTGCGCGTGCAGCTCGGCGTACCGCGCCATCAGTCGTAGATCCCCGCGAGCCACCATCGTGACCGTTCCGCGCGGAGCAGCACCGCGAGCCCGTCGTCGCAGAGCACCTGGAGGTGCGCGCGGCGGCGCGACACCCCCCACCACCGCTCCGCCATCGGCCACGGGCCGCAGTGCGCCGCGACCACGCGCGGCCGGCCTGCCTCGAACTCCAAGCGGGCGGGCACCGCGCTCAGCAGCCCCGTGCTGCTCACGGTCACGCGACGGCCGTGCTCGTCGAGCAGTGCGACGACGAGGGGACGCGAGGGGATCGACGCGGGTGACGGGGACGGGAGGCGCCCCGGCCACGGGGCGACGTGGTCGCGCCCCTCGCTCGCCGCGTCGGCGCTCCCCCACGGCACGAGTGCGGCGCGGTCATCGGGCGTGCGCCCGCCGCCGAGCCGGGCGACGGTCACCGCCCCCTGGCCGAGGCGCTGCTCGAGGCGGTGGACGGCGGCGGCAGCACGGACGTCCGCGCCGCCGCGCTCCCCGAAGAACCCCCGCTGGACCTCGCGCGGCTCGTCACGGTGGCGAACCGCGTCGAGGCGGCGCAGCGCCGCGTAGTCGCGGAGCCCCGGCAGCTCGCCGTCCGCGCCGCGAGCGACGCGGTGCCGACGCACCGCGTCGAGGCCGAACCGCTCGAGCACGCGGGCTTCCTCCAGTCCTGCGAACCGCCCCAGGGTGTGCAGCCCGAGCCGCTGGCAGGCAGCGGCGAGGTCGGGATCGCGCAGGGTGGCGATCGACCACGGCGCGAGGAACGAGCCCGACGCGCCGGGCTCCACGAGCACCGCGGCGCGTGCCGCGAGCACCGCGGCGAACAGTCCCTCTGCAGCCCCCACGCAGACCCGCTCGGCGCCGCCGAGGATCGGGCCGACCACGCCCTTCAGGTGCTCGGCGAACGCAGCCTCCCCACCGAAGAACCGACTCGGGCCCTTGGACGGGATCGCGAGCACGCCGAGGCGCACCGGTCGCGCGAACGGGGCGAGCTCGACGGCCGCGTCGAGCACCTCGGCGAAGCGCCGGGGCTCCTCGCCTCGCGGTCCCTCCCTCGAGAGCGTGGGACACCACAGCACCACGAGCCGCACCATCAGCAGGCCACGGCGACGGCCCCTTCGGCGCCGGGCAACCACAGCGACACGTACCGCGGTCGGCCGGTGATCCCGCGGCCGACCGCGCGGACCACCGCGCGACGGCTGAGCAGCCGCCCGTTGGCGTGCCACGCCGCCTCGGTGACCTCCAAGGCGATCTCGCTCGGCACCGGCCAGTCGTCGCGATGCTCGGCGAGCACGACGAGGACCGCGGCGCGGTCGCGCGCTCGCGCGAGGAGCCGACGCGCGGCGGTGTGCGCGACGCGCGCGGGCGGGCGGGCGAGCACGACGTCGACGCCCTCGAACAGCTCGGCGGTCGCCGCCGCCCACGCGCCGCGAGGACGGGGCACGAAGACGACGCGTCGCAGGTCGACGCCGAGCTCTGCCATCGCGACGACGCCGGGGTCGTCGAGGCCGACCGCGGCGCACCAGTGGCCCGCCGTCGACGCCGCGGTGAGCAGCGCGAGGCCGAGCGACGTCGCGCCCCACCCGGGCGAGCCGGTGACGACGACGGTGCCGCCGCGGCGCAGCGCGCCGTCTGGCAGCAGCGAGCGCAGCGGCTCGGCGACCGGCAGGAGCCGGCTCGACGCGGGTGCGGTCGGGCGGATCGCCGTGGCGAGGTCTGCAGGCAGCTCAGGGCGAGAGGCGAACATATGTTCGTACCCTACCCACAGCCTCCGACGAGGGCCACCGGGCCGCAGTGCCCCGCGAACGGCCAGTTCAGGCCCGCATGCAGCCCCCTAGAACGACCCCATCCGATCGAGCAGCCGGCGGTAGGCGGCCACGTCGCCCTCGAGGACGGGCAGCGCCACCCCGAACCTGGCGGGCCCGATCCCCTCGAGGTCACGTCCCGAGAGCGCGAGCAGCAGCGTTGGTGCTGAGCCGCGAACCGTCACGTCCGCGGACCCGGGTGACCTTGACCACGACGACGTGCCGTCGGCGAGCGACACGAACCACGACCTCGCGCCGTCCGTGAGCTCGACCGTCGAGGTCTTCGCGATCCCGTCGGTCTGCTCGGCATCGTCGTTGTCGGGGTGCGAGAAGAACCACAGCAGCTCGTCGATGCCGTCCGCGCTCAGCACGTCGTCCATCACCGAGACGGCGCCGACGGCGATCTCCGCGTCGGTGCGGTGCACGAGCGTCTCGAGCGCCATGCGCCGGCGCCAGAAGTGCACGGTCGTCGCCTCTGGCACGAACGTGAGCGTCGGCGCGTCGTCAGAGCGTTGGAGCAGCGACCGATCGAGCGTGTCGGACCACTGGCGCACCCACGCGAGGGGGTCGGCGTCGTGGTCACGCACCCTGAAGGCATCACCGTCGAGGAACTCCCCGTGCTCGATGACGTAGCCGCGTCCCTGGTAGACGCGCGCGAGGTGATCGCACAGCCCCGTGACGTCCCATTCGGGGCACGTCGGCACCGGCGCAGCCAGGTCAGTCGCCGCTGCCTCGCAGAACCGCTGAAAGTCCGCAGCGCGGAGCGCGTCGTACGCGTCCCCGGGCAGCCAGGTCGCGTCGATCGGATCGGCCATCTCGTCTCCTCGTCAATCCTCGTCACTGCTCGTCGCTCTCGACTCTAGGGTTGTCGACGTCGCCGTCGAGGAGTCGCCATGTGCGGACGCATCGCGCTGTACACCCCGCCGCGCGCACTCGCGCGGCTGCTCGACGCCGCGCTCGCGGCGGGCCTCGACCCCGAGGCGACGCCGCCCAGCTGGAATGTCGCCCCGACTCGCACGCTCTTCGGCGTCGCCGAGACACGCGGTTCGCGCGTCCTCGACGAGTACCGATGGGGGCTCGTGCCGTGGTGGGCGAAGGACCCTGGTGCCGCGACGAAGACGTTCAACGCGCGAGCCGAGACCGTGGCGACCAGGCCGACGTTTCGCGACGCCTTCAAGCGCCATCGCCTGCTGATCCCCGTCGACGGGTTCTTCGAGTGGGACCGGCGGGAGGCGACCAAGGTGCCGCACTTCTTCACCCGCGCAGACGGCGGCCCGGTCGTGCTCGCCGGCCTCTACGACCGCTGGCGCGACCGCGGCGAGCCCGGTGCACCGCCGCTCGTCACGTGCACGGTCCTCACGACGACCCCGGGCAAGGACATCGACGGGATACACAATCGGATGCCCGTCGTCTTGGAGCCCGACGCCTTCGATCTCTGGCTGACGGCCCGCGACGACGAGCTCGACGCGGTCCAGGCGCTCTGCGTGCCCGCGATCGCCGGCACGCTCGTCCATCACCTCGTGGACGCGAAGGTGGGCAACGTGCGAAACGACGGTCCTGAGCTGATCGTCGCCGCGGCGGGCGCCTGACTGATATCAGCTCAGGCGGACTCGATCAGCTCGGCGAGCAGTGACGGGGTGATGTTCCGGCCCGTCGCGATCATGGCGACAGGACCGTCGCCGAAGGGCACCATGCCGAGCTCGGCGGCCGCGAGCGCGATCGCCGCGGACCCCTCCAGGACGAGTCCGTGGTCCACGGCCGCGGTGCGCACCGCCGCGCGGATCTGGGCCTCCTCGAGCGTCACGACCTTGATGCCAAGGTCATTGATGATCCCGATCGTGACCGAGCCCTCCTCGATCGCACCAGCGAGCCCGTCGGCGATCGTGTCGTGGAAGTCGATGTCGACGGCGTGCCCGGCGAAGAGCGACGCCACCATCGCGGCGTAGCTCGATGGCTGCAGCCCGAGCAGGTGGACGTTGCTCGAGTGTCCCTGGAGCGCGAGCCCGATCCCCGACAGCAGGCCACCCCCGCCGACGGGGACGAGCAGGTGCGCGAGCTCGGGCAGCTCGTCGAGGAGCTCGGTGGCGACCGTCGACTGCCCTGCGATCACGTTCGGGTCGTTGTAGGGCGAGATGAACGTCGCGTGGCGCTGCTCGGCGAGGGCCAGGGCGAAGTCCTGCGCCTCGGCGAAGGTGTCGCCGTGCTGGACGAGCTCGATGTCGAAGCCCTTCAGCTTGGCGACCTTGACCGCGGACGCCACCGTCGAGAGCACGACCGTGGCGGGAACCCCGAGCAGCTGCGCGGCATAGGCGACGCCGAGGCCGTGGTTGCCCGCCGAGCAGGTGACGACGGCGACGTCGGGACGCTCGAGGACCGCCGCGGAGACCGCGGCGACCGCGCCGCGCACCTTGAACGACCCCGTGGGCTGGAGTGACTCGAGCTTGCACCACAGGGTCTCGGTGCCAACGTGCAAGGGCACGACGGCGGTCGGGTGCAGGTGGCGGGCGACGGCCTCTCGCGCTGCCTCGAACTGCACGACGGTCGGCGGTCGGACCTCGCGTGTCATGGAATCACCCCTCGAGCGACGCTAGTTGCGTTCGGTGGCCCCAACGCGCGGGCGGTGGGTGCTCGTCAATCCCTGCAGATGACCGGTGCGTGACCGGGCTCACGGGACTAGAGAGAGGCCGCCGTCGAGGTTGATGCCCGCCCCGGTCACGTAGGACGCGCGTGCCGACAGCAGAAAGGCGCAGAGGTCGGCGAACTCGTCGGCGAGCCCGAATCGTCCGAGCGGGACGCGCGCCGTGTGGGCTGTCGACTCGTAGAAGTCGGTGACCTTGGCTCCGGTCGCCGCGGCGCGACGCTCCCACTGGCCCGACGCGACGAGCCCGATGAGCACCGCGTTGACACGGATGCCGCGCGGCCCGAGCTCGCGTGAGAGCGCCTTGGTGAGCGCCAGTCCCGCGGCGCGCGACGCCGAGGTCGGCGTCGTGTTGGCATCCGGTGCCTTCGCGCTGATCGCGAGCACGTTGACGATCGAGCCGCCCCGCTCGAGGTAGGCGGACCCGCGGCGCGCAAGGCGCGCGGCGGCGAGCACCTTCAGCTCGAAGTCGCTCTGCCACTGCTCGTCGGTCGACTCCACGACGGGCACGGCCGATGCCCGGCCGGCGTTCGACACAATGCCGTCGAGTCGACCGAACCGCTCCGCGGTGTCGTCCACGAACCCGTCGAGCGCGGCGCCGTCGGTGACGTCGACCTGGGCGACGTAGACGTCGCCGGCCGCGAGGTCGGCTCTGGCCGCCTCGAGGCGCCGCTCATCTCGACCGCACACCGCGACGCGAGCTCCCTCGGCGATGAGACGGCGCGCGAGCGCAAGTCCGAGCCCGTCCGTGCCGCCCGTCACGAGCACGGCTCGTCCTTCGAGCTCAAGGTCCATCTCGGTGCCCCCCCTCTCTCGCGAGCGTCGTGCCCGGCGGCGCCACGCCGGGCATGGCGGCAAGGCTGGCCGACAGACTCCGCAGCTGCGCCGCGGTCGTGACGTGCACGAGGCGAAGTTCGGCGCGCGGCGGGCAGGCGAGGAACCGGCCCATCTCGACGTGGCGCTGTGCGTGCGTGGTCCAGGCCCACGCGATGATCGAGACCTCGGGATCGGTCCGGAACAGATTGGAGACGCGCTCCTTGTTGCCGTTCCACAGCTCCTCGCGGAGCACCGCCCTTCGGATCGAGCGGCGCAGCACCCGAGCCATCACCGTGCGGCGTGGCAGGTCGAGCAGCACGACCGTGTCGGCGCGGTCAAGGAGGAGGGGAGCCACCTGGCGGTAGTTCCCACAGACGACCCAGCGCTCGGCATCCATGAAGGAGGCGACCGCGGCACGGAACCGCTCGTCGTCGAGCGGGGTCCATCCCGCCTGGTGAAAGATGCCGTCGAGCTCGACGTGGGGGATGGCGCGCGTCGTCGCGATCCGTCGTGCGAGCGTCGTCTTCCCGGACCCGCTCGTGCCTCGGATGATGATGCGACGCGCGTCGTGCGGGAGCTGCACCACGGCCCCAGGCGCCACGTGGCGATCGTACCGCCCTACGATCCGCGCCATGGCTGACGAGGCGGACTCCTCGTCGATCGTCACCCGCCTCGTCGTGGTCGTGTTCCTGCAGTGGCTCGGCGCGACGTCGGTCCTGCCGCTCCTGCCGCTGTACCTACGACAGAAGGGTGCGACGCCGTCGACGACCGGCGTCGTCATGGCCGCGTACTTCGTCGGCGGCCTGGTGTGCCAGTTCGTCGCCGGACGATTCTCGGACCGCTACGGGCGACGGCCGGTGCTCGTCGCCGGCCTCGGCTTCTACGCCGTGGCGTGCCTCGGCTTCCTGCTCCCGCTGTCGCCCCTTGCCTACGGCGCGATGCGCTTCGTCCAGGGCGGCGCCGCCGGCGCAGCCGAGGTCGCGACGCTTGCGACGGTCGCGCTCGTCGTGCCCGCGGCGGGGCGGGGACAGGCGTCCGCGCGCGTCTACGCGGCCCAGCTCGGCGGCGCGGCGTTCGGGCCCCTCCTCGGTGCCTTCGTCGGCATCCGCGAGATGACGTTCGTCTTCCTGTTCGCCGCGAGCGCCGCGAGCATCGCGNNCCCGCCTGGTGGGCGCGGTCTGCGTCGCCGCTTCGCTCGGGCTCGTCATCGGTGCCTACGAGTCGTGCTGGACCCTGCTCATGCACTTCCGGCATGCGTCGTCGTTCCAGCTCGGGCTGTCCTGGACGCTGTTCGCGCTCCCCTATGTCCTCTTCTTCCGCGTCGGTGGCTGGTTCGCTGACCGCACCGACCGGCGCGCGCTCGCCACATTCGGCATGTTGAACATGTGCGCGTTTTGCGCCATCTACCCGATCCTCGGCACGGTCGTCGCGCTGCTGGCGTTCAGCTGCTTCGAGGCGATCGGGTCCTCGCTCGCGCTACCAGCAGCCCAGTCGATCCTGACCGAGGGCGCGGACCCCCGGGAGCTCGGGCGTCGCCAGGGCGTGTTCACCACCGCCCAGACCGCAGCGATGGCCGTCTCGGCCGCGGTCTCGGGCACGCTCTTCGAAGCGGGCCCCGCGGTGCCCTTCGTCACGATGGC
>PLCI01000117.1 GCA_003135595.1 Acidimicrobiaceae bacterium
TAGCCCGTTCCGAAGTCGTCGATCGCGAGCCGCACGCCAAGGCGCTTCAGCGCTCGGAGTCGGCTTGTCGCCGTGTCGGCGTCTCGCATGATGGTCGTCTCAGTGATCTCGAGCACCAGGGAGGACGGCTCGAACCCGGTCACGTGAAGGATGTGCTGCACGTCCTCGAGCAGCGAGGCCGAGGAGAGCTGTCGGGCAGAGAGATTCACCGCAAGTGACAGGCCTCGCTCCGTCAGCCGCCATAGGACCGCCTTCTCGCACGCCTCTTGCAGCACGATTCGTCCGATGTCGACGATCATCCCGTTCTCTTCGGCGGCGTTGATGAAGTCAGCCGGGGCGAGTCGACCTCGGACGGGATGGTCCCACCGCACGAGCGCCTCGAGTCCGGTCATGGTCCTGGTCGCGTCGCGAATGTCGATGATGGGCTGGAAGTGCACGACGAACTCGCCCTGCTCGATGGCGCGCTGAAGGTCGATGACGAGCTGCAGCCGGTCGTTGGCAAGGGTCTCCATCTGGGGCACGAAGTTGACGACCTGGTTCTTTCCGGCGGCCTTCGCCTGGTACATCGCGATGTCCGCGTCGCGAACCAGGTCCTCGACGCTCAGCTCGCTGCCGCTTGCGATGCCGATGCTTGCAGTGACCGAGAGCACGCGGCCGGCGATCTCGAAGGGTGCCCGGAGCACCTCGTTGATGCGCAGGGCGAGCACCTCGGCGGACGAGTCGGGTGACCTCGGGTTCACGAGTACGACGAACTCGTCGCCACCGAAGCGGCAGAGGAGGTCCTCGGCACGCAAGACGTTGCCCATGCGTCTCGCCGCTGCCACCAGCAGTTCGTCGCCCCCCTTGTGACCAAGTCCATCGTTGTAGGTCTTGAAGTTGTCGAGGTCGATGAACAGGACGCTGATGGCCAACTTGTCGCGACGTGCGAGCGACAGCAGGCGCTCGGCCCGGTCGATGAACAGGGTCCGATTCGGCAGCCCGGTCAGTGCGTCGTGCAGCGACTGCTCCATGAGCTCGCTCTCGAGCTGCTTGCGCTCCGTGATGTCGCGCCCGTTGACGATGACGCCCGCGATCTCAGGATTGTGGAGGCAGTTGGTCGAGACGATCTCGAGGATCCTGACCTCCTGGCTGGCCGAGACGAACCTGACCGTGTCGGTGATGGTCGCGTCGGGAACCCGGAGGAGCTCGAGGAATCGCCGCGTCACGCGCTCGACGTCATCGGGGTGCAGGAACGAGATCGCGCTGGTCCCGATGGCGTCTTCGATGGAGACGCCGAACGTGGCGGCAGCGGCGGGGTTCGCGTACGCGAGGAGGCCGTCCTTGTCGACGAGGACGAGCACGTCAGCCGAGTGCTCCGCGACGGTCGCCATCGCNNGTCGCGAATCACGCGCCGAGTGTGTCAATACGAGGACACGAGAGCGTCGACGGCAGCACAATCCGCGCCCAATTGGAGCCGCCGGGCGGCGCCGTGGGCGAGCACCTGCGCCTACCGGCTCGCCTCCCGGGCGATGCGCAGCAGCTGTCGCTGCCCGGTGACGCCGGTGACCTTCAGCCTCGAGAAGCTCGCCTCGCCAGCCGGCCGGACGTCGGCGTAGACGTCCGCACCATCTTCATGGAAGTGCACGAACGCCTTCGAGCGAAGGTAGAAGACGCCAGGGCGCTGCTCTTTGAGCGCAGGCAGAGCTCGCAGGGCATCCAGCAGGCCGTCGATCCGGTCCAGGGCCTCGCTGCCGGCGTGCTTCACCTCGACGCCCCACTCGTCCAGCGCTGGAGGCATCTGACTGGTTCACGCCAGTGCATCAACGCGAACGGGGTGCGGAGGGTTCTGCTCATGGGTCTCACGCCAGCGGCGGCGCGCAAAATTTACCGATTCGCCCTCGTCCGCGCGGATCGCGACGTCCCGCCACGTGCTAGCGGCTCGTCCGGACCTCGCGGAACGCCAGGCCTCGGGTGTCGTCGGGCTCGTGGGGCAGTCCGAGGACGCGCTCGCCGATGATATTGCGCTGGATCTCATCGGTGCCGCCCGCGATCGACACCGCTGGCACCGACACGACGACCTCGGTGATCACGCCCCCGAGCGGCGCGTCGCTGCCCGACAGCATGACCGACGAGCCGCCTATCAACGTGTGGGTGCGTGCGGCCTGCCTCGCGACGTCGCTGCTGGCGAGTTTGCCGATCGACCCCTCGGGTCCCGGTGGGCGACCGAGGGCACGGGCGGCTGCGGCACGCTGGTGCGTCAGATTCGCGACGAGATCGAGCACGAGCACGCTCGCGACCGACTGGCGCACGAGGGGAACGGCGTCGCGTCCGGCCTGCTTCGCTCGGGCCACGACGAGATCGGCTCGTCCGGCCCGCTGCGGGTACCACCGGTAGGGCTCCCGCGCGACCCGCGCCTCCTCGGCGGCCTCGCGGCGCGCCCTTCCGTGCGGCTCCAAGGTGGTCGGCAGCGGTTCTCGGGGTGCGACCCGGCGCTCGTAGGCCAGCGTCGTCAGCGCCACCTGCCATCCGCCGTTGACCTCACCGATGACGTGGTCCGCGGGGATCCGCGCCTCGTCGAAGAAGACCTCGTTGAACGACGAATGGCCGTTCATCTGGCGGAGCGGGCGCACCTCGACGCCCGACTGATGCATCGGGAGGGCGAAGCACGTGATCCCCTGGTGCTTGGGGACATCCCAGTTGCTGCGCGCCAGCAGGAGTCCCATGTCCGCGTGATGGGCAGAGGTGGTCCAGACCTTCTGGCCGCTCACGACCCACTCATCGCCATCGAGGCGCGCGTGGGTGATCAGTCCGGCGAGGTCCGACCCAGCCGAGGGCTCGCTGAAGAGCTGGCACCAGCTGAGCGCCCCGGTGACCGTGTCGCGCACGAATCGCTCCTTCACGCCGTGGTCCCCGTGCTCGAGGATGGTCGGTGCGACGAGACGCATCCCGACCCCCTCGGGCAGGCCCACCACGTCGGCGTCGGCGAGCGCTCGTCGAACGAGGTTGGCAGCGTCACGAGGCAGGCCCCGCCCGCACCACTCACGCGGCCAGTCGGGACAGGCCCATCCTGCGTCAGCCAGCCGAGTCCGCCACTCGAGCATGCTGAGGTCGGGATCCCAGTTGGCCCCGAGCCATGTCTGGAGCTCGGCACGCAACGGTGCAAGCGAGTCGTGCTCTCCCGGGCCAGTCATCGACCTTCGAATCGCGGGTCTCGACGGTCCGCCGACGCGCGGATGCCCTCTGTGAAGTCCGCTGTCGCACGGAGCCGGTGCTGCTCGGCGAGCTCGCGCTCGGTGGCGGCTCGGAATGCCGCCGAGAGCCCCTCGCGCATGGTGACGCGAATCGACCTGACCGCCAGCGGCGCGGAGCGCCCGATCTCCGCGGCAAAGCTGTGTGCGGCGTCGCGGAGCGTCTCGGGCGCCACGACGCGATCGCACAGGCCGATCAAGGCGGCCGCCTCGCCATCGATCCGTCGTCCCGTGTAGAGGAGCTCGAGGGCACGCTGCTGGCCGACGATGGGCGGGAGCGTGACCGTGAGGCCGAAGCCATGATGGAACCCGAGACGCGCGAAGTTCGCGGCGAACCGGGCCTGCGTTGAGGCGACCCGGAAGTCTGCCGTGCAGGCAACGCCCAGTCCGCCACCGACGGCCGCCCCTTGGACCGCGGCGATGACCGGCGTCTGGGTGTCGAACAGCCGTGCCGCGGCGCGATAGAGGTCCTTCGCCCCGGACAGCGGGTCGGTGCCCGGCGTCCCGACCGAATGGCCCGAGAAATCGGCACCGGCACAGAAGTGTTTCCCCTCCGAGCACAGGACGATCGCCCGGCACGCAGCGGTCTCGTCGAGTGCCCTGTAGGCATCGGCCAGGGAGTCGATCAGGGCGGTGTCGAAGAAGTTGCTCGGCGGTCGCTGGATCTCGACGGTCGCGACGCGCTCCGACTCGAGTCGTACCTCGACGTCGCCGAACCGGCCCCACGACCCGGTCCCTGCGGCTGCGTCGTGGGCCACGACGGCAGGCTACGCGACGCGTCCATCACGAACGAGGGTCACGCGCAGCGCGGACGCGGCCAGGCAACGACGGTCAGGCTCGGGCTGGAGTCGTGGCCCCCGGCCTTCGCAGCGCTCGAGGAGAGGCTCGCCACGCGATGAGGCAGCACGGGCGGGGACCCGCGCTGTGCTGCGCCGCCCTCGCTAGTGCTGCTTGAACGTCAGCTTGTAGTTCGAGGCGTTGCCNNACGCTGTTGTTATTGATCCGGACCCGCGTGACCGTCGCGTGATCGCCGTAGAGCTGACCCTTGTACTGGACGAACATGATGCCGACGTTGCTGCGGTTGATGTTGTCATCCGAGAGCGAGGCACGGCCCTGGTCGAACAGCACGCCCTCATCGCGGTTCAAGATGAACTTCGAGAACGTGGCGGAGACGTCCGGCGACGTCGGCAGCGTCGCCTGCGAGGCCGCGTAGTACATGCCGATGTCATTCTTCGACACCGTGCTGCCCGTGATGACCGAGCCCTTGGCGGCACCGTAGAAGAGGACGCCCGCTGCCTGGTAGTCCGTCAGCGCGTTCAGCCCACAGGTCGAGTTGTTGCACTCGTTGCCCGAGATCGTGCTGCGCTGGATCTTGGCGTACGCCCCGTTGCTCACCTGGATGCCGTTCTGCGCGGTCTGGGTCGTCGGTCCCGCGCCTGTGACGGTGTCCTGGAAGAACGTCGCGGTGGAGCCCTTGCCATCCACGGTGACGCCATTCTTCTGGTACCCCGAGATCGACGTGTTGGAGACGCTGGCGTGCCCCGTCTCGTTGGGGGTCGTCCAGGCCATGCCGATCTGGATCCCGATGCCGCCCTGGCACCCGTTGATGGGCACCGCGCCACCCGCGACGATCGCGGAGTTCTGGAGCTTCAGCGTGTCCCCGCCGCCGACGAGGATGCCGTACAGGCTGTCATTGCAGGTCCCGGAGGGCCACGCCTCGTCGAAGGTGATCCCGATCACGGTGACGGTGGTCTTGTGCGTGCCGCAGACCGCGAAGCCGTCCTGGTCCGGCTGGTACGCACCCGTGCCGGGGGCGGTGTCGCAGGGCGTGGTCGATGCCACGGGCGTCGCCGGCAGCGCGAGCGTTGCACCGACCTTGGGCTTTGCGGCTCGAATCGTGAGGTTGGCACGACCGGTGATCTGGACCTGCTCGGCGTACGTGCCCGGACAGATCAAGATGGTCGCCTTCGCGAGTCCCTCGGCCGCGTTGACCGCGGCCTGCACGCTCGTGAACCCAGCCTGCGTGCAGCTGGTGCCGCCGTCGGCGACCGGTGTGACGGAGTTGTTCACCCAGAACGTCAGCTGCGACGCGTTCGCCGCTGCCGTGCCAGCTGGCACGGCGAGCACGCCGAGCACGAGCATGAGGCCGATCGCGCCGACGCCGATCGATTTGCTACGAAGGAATGTGCGCATGGACTGTCGACCCCCTGCAAGTCGTTGATGCGGCGTTGTGGATGGGCCCGACCTGACCCCCAAGTCCCCGCGAGAAGACCCTAGGACCGAGAAGATTGTTCAGCAATTCAGGATCAGGCGGTAACCATGCGTGACGGCACCACCGCCGGCTCCGTCGACGCCGAGGTCGGGTCGTGCGACTACGGGGGCGGCACGAGCGAGAGCCACGCCGAGCCGAGCGGGCTGCCCCATCCGCTCGCGCAGTTGAAGCCTGGCTTGGCCGTGCAGAAGCCCCGCACGTCGTAGGTCTCGTTGTTCCCGATGGTCACGCCGTTGAAGTACTTGCCCGGCTCGGCCTTGCCGACCGAGTACAGCAGTGGCAGCACGAACCCATAGGTCGTCGCGTTGGCCTGGTTTGCGAGCGCCATGATCGAGGCGAACAGCGGCGCCGCCGCGCTCGTGCCGCCAACCGGGATCCATCCGAAGGCAAGTGAGTAGATCATGTACCCGCTCGCGGGATCCGCGTTCAGGGCGACATCGGGCACGGTGCGTCCGGCTGTCGATGCCCCCGGGATCAGGTGCTGGTACGTCGGTGTCGACCAGATCGACGAGACGCCTCCTCCGGTGCCTTCCACGTCGCTCGTGTCCCACACGACCTCGCTCGAGGGCACCGTGCCGATCGTCGTCGCGTCCGCGATCGTCGTGCCGCCGACCCCGGTCACGTAGGGCTGGCTGGCGGGGTCGTCAACCCCGATCGCCCCGGCGAGCGGGTTCCGGTAGGTCCCGTAGTAGCCGAGGCAGTCCGACGCCCCGTAGTCGCCCGCCGAGGCCGCAACGGTCTGGCCCTGGGCCGCCATCTCCTGGAACACGCCGGACTCCGCGGCGACCACAGTCGGATTCACGACCTCGCAGAGTCCCCAACTTGTGCTCACAACCTTGGCGGTGTCGTCGGTCGCGATCCGGTCGTAGGTGTCGACGACGCCGGCCTCGGAGTTCGGTCCCTGGTAGACGGCGATGTTGGCATACGGCGCGATCGTCGCGACAATCTCGATGTCCAGGTCTGCCTCGACCTCCGCGAACGGGTTGATGCCGTTGCCCCCGTCGACGGTGACACTCGAGATGGTGTCGTGCTTGCCGGTGCAGTCCTGGAAGTACTTGATGTCCGAAGGTATGTAGTCGGTCAGCTCGAAGATCGCGACCGTCTGGCCCTGGCCACCGAAGCCCTTCGCCGTGAAAGCGCCGAGCTTGTACGCGTTGCCGATCTCGCTGATCGTGAACGGCCCGGTCACCGGATTCGTGCCGGCGCTCATCTGCGAGCACGTCGTCGTGCGGGGCCGCGCACGCGGGACGAAGTGGTACGAAGCCCGGTAGCTCGGGACGTCCGTCAGCCCGACGACGGTGCGGACCGTCCCTTGGAGCACGCGCGGGAGGTGGAACGGCGTCACGTTCCGGTAGACGCGGCGGCCCTTGAGGTCGTAGGCGCGGATCGTCGTGTGCAGCAGTGCCTCGACGGCGCGCACGCCGCCGGTCGCGTGGATGAAGAGGCGGTCGGGCGAGGCGCCGACGGCGCTGAGCCCGTGGGCTCTGAGGTAGGCCGAGATGCGGGCGATCTCGCCGGGCGTCGCCCCGAAGCGGTTCGCGAACTCGCCCCGACTGAGGTAGTGGTGGTACGCGCGCGACCGTGGCGCAGATGCAGCCGCGATGAAGCGCGCGAGACCTGCCTGATTGCGCGCCGGCATGTAGAACGACAGCCCGATCGAGAGGCCGGCGGTGGACGTCGCGCGCCCGAGCGGCTGGCTATTCCACGCGTTGGCGCGCGCCGACGAGCTCGCACCGGCGACGACGCTCGACGTGCTCGACGCGCCCAGCGCGATGCCCGCGCAGAGGGTGGTCGCGGCGAGCACCCGCATCCCGACGTGCCGCATCTCGCGCCTAGCCCTTCGCCGTCAGGCTGACGACGGGATAGGTGGTCGCGACGTCGACGGCGACCGCGGGGCCGAGCTGGCGTGCCACCCCTGAGTAGAACGTGGAACCCACGGCTGCGATCCGCCACTTGCCCGAGGGGAGGTCGATCGCGTACCCGATCTTGAAGGAGCCCTTTTGGGGAGGGAAGATGTTGGTGAAGTTGTTGACGGACTGGGAGACACCGCCGGCGCACGAGGTGCTGAACGCCTTCGCGGCTGGGCACGCCTGGATCCACAGGGAGTAGATCTCAAAGTGATTGTCGCCGGACACCGTGACGTCCCCCCAGAACGTGGGCGCCTGGTACGGCGCCGTGAGCGACACGTGCCGCAATGACGACGACGCGGCACTCGTCACCGAAGGACCGATGACGACGTTGCCAGCGAGATCCGTGTACACGAACGCCATCGACACGACGCTCGTGATGTCATAGAGGGTGAAGCTGCCACCGAGCAGATCGCTCGGGCTCACCACGAAGCCACCTGTGCACTCGAGGCTGAAGGACGCAGCGGGGCAGATCTGGAGGAACGAGAATGGCTGCACGTTGTCCCAGCCGGTCGCGTTCGCGAGGTCGGGAAGCCCCGTGATGGAGATGTTCCCGGTGATCGTCGCGCTGACGGGCTGGATCGCATAGTGCACCGCCATCGTCGGTATCGCGAAGCCGACGTTGTAGTTCGAGCCGAGCTGGGTGAGCACGACCTGGGAGGCCACGACCTGGGCGTACTGGTCCTGGGAGAAGGGCGGCAGCACCTCGGCGTACGTGGCGTAGGTGCCTGCATCGAGGAAGACCTCGAATCTCGTCGTGCTGCTGAATGGGTCGACGAACAGCCCGACGACCGCCGTGTTCGTGGCGACGTCGACGATGAAGAGGTCGGCGAAGAAGTTCTGGTCCAGGGCCTGGGCATTCACGGAGCCCGCCAGGCTGGGCTTGGTGTACTTCCCGAGGACGTTCACGACGACACGGCTTGAGAGCGTGTTCAGCGCGACCCCTGGCCCGGTGATCGAGAAGTCGTTGTTGATGATGTCTTGGGGTGCGAACATGAGCACATTGCCCTTGTAGGGCGCGAAGAGGTAGCGCACCGTCCACCTGCCGGGTGTCGTGTAGATGCCGACCTCGCGTGTGTCGAGGCCCGCGGCGATGCCGCAGGTGCCGCTCTGCTCGAAGATCCCGAGCTGGTCGGGCGTCACCGAGGACGGGCAGACGACGGCGTCGAACTGGTAGTGATAGCCCCTCGGAGCCCCGGGGACGTGGAGCGTCGCCAGGATCTCGGGCATGACGAACCTCATGAAGATGGCCCGCACCACGGACTTTCTGGAGCCCCTCGCCGCCACGAGCGCGCCCGAGCTCGAAGGGTAGTACCCCGCGTTCGAGTACCCGTCGAGGAGGATGAGGCCGACGCGCCAGCCCGACCTGCTCACCGGGATCCGCCCGAAGTTGTAGGTCCCTTCGGATACGGACCCGTGCTTGGGTTGGGCAAAGGCCTCCCATGCCGGATGCGCCTGGGTGCCGCAGAAGAAGCCGAACGACGTCGCGCCCTGACACGCAACGACGATCACGAACTCCGACGGCGTGCGCGGCATGCCCCTGACGTCGTAGGTGCCTCTGATCGCGACGCCTGAGCTTCGAGGCTCGTCGACGCGCGACCCGACGGCCTTCGGCGCTCCGGTCTTGAACAGGTAGCGATTCTTGAAGGTCTTGACCGAGCTGAGGATCGACACCGCGCGGCGCGACGGGACCGTGAGTCCCGCGATGGGCGCCTTGATGCGCTCGGTGCCGGACCGCGAGTGCAGCACCGAGCCGAACAGCGTCGTGCCCGCGTGGCGCTTCGCGGTCGTGACTGCGGCATCCGACACGCTGCTGGCCGCGAGCACCGTCGCGATGGCCAGGGCCGCCGCCACCGCACTCGCCGTCCTCGAGCGTCCCGCCATCGCGTGCCTCCTCGCCGGGACACTAACAAGACCGTGCGGGGTCCTCTTGCGGCTCTGTGCGGCCGGGCCACGCCGTGTGCGCTCGTGAAGTCCCTCTTGGCATTGCGTGGGCTCGACCACGCGCGGAACGCCGAGCTGGGTCCCGACTGGGCCGACTCCCAGTGAGTTCCCAGGGCATTGCTCTTAGGCTGGGTGATCGATGTGCGCGCGGCCCGCAACCTCCACCGCTGACCGGTACCTGGAGTCGATCTTCTGCATCGCCGGCGAGGGCGAGGTCGTGCGGCCGGGACGGCTCTCCCAGTGGATGGGCGTCTCGCCGCCAACGGTTACCGACGCCCTCCGTCGGATGGAGCGCGATGGCCTGGTCATGATCTCAGAGGACCGCAGCGTGGAGCTCACGGGGATCGGCAGGGAGCGTGCGACGAGCACCGTGCGCCGGCACCGGATCCTCGAGCGGTGGCTCACCGACGTGCTCGGGCTCGACTGGGCGGTCGCCGACGAGGAGGCAGACCGCCTGAGCTCGGCGATGTCGGAACTCGTGGTGGAGCAGATCGACTCGTCGATGGGAATGCCGCACACGTGCCCGCATGGCAATCCGATCCCAGGGCGCGAGCCGACCTACGGGACGCTCGTGCCGCTCGTCACGATCCCTGACAAGACGCCCGCGAGGGTCCGTCGGATCTCCGAGGTCGCCGAGCACGAGGCGCGCCCGCTGCTCAAGCGCCTCTCGGCAGTCGGCATCAAGGAGGGGTCCGACGTCGTCGTGGTCTCGCGCGACGGCGAAGCCGGGAGCCTCACCATCGTCGTCGACGGCACGGAGTCGGCGCTGCCCCTCGAGGCCGCGCAGTGGATCTGGGTGGACGTCGGGGCCTGAGCCTGGCTCGTCGAGGTCAGCGGGCGCTGCACGCCTCGCATCGCCCGGAGATGGCGGTGTGGTGCGGATCGACGGCGAAGCCATAGGTCTCCTCGGCGAGCCGCATGAGCGCTCGGAACAGCGAGTCCGGCACGTCGATGGTGTCGCTGCAGGACTGGCACACGAGGTGGCCGTGCCCCCTGCCCGCGAGGTTGTACGTCGCCGGTCCGTGCCCGCGGTGCGCGTGGGCGATCACGCCGAGCTCCTCGAGGTCCTCGAGGTTCCGATAGATCGTGGACAAGTGGACGTCGGGCGCCTCTGCGTGGACCGCCGCGGCGAGCTCTTCGGCGGTCATGTGGTCGTTCCTCGCGAAGAGCGCCGAGACCAGGAGCCGCCTCGCGTGCGTGGATCGACCGCCGCTCGCCCGCACGAGGGCGAGCACGTCCTCGACGGTCTGGATGTCGGGCGCCGCCGAAGGCGGCCTCACTCGGCTCACGACCCAATCGTAGCCCCTGGGCCTTATGGCGATGACCTCGTTCTTGCGATAGATTCGCACTAACGTGGCGCGAGGGACACGACGAGGAGGGCTCGTGGGGACGCTCAGACACCGCGCGCAGAGGGCTGTGGACTCGCTCTCGCCGAGCGAGTGGCGCCGGGTCGGCGGCATGTCGCTCACCGTCGTCGTCCTCAACGTGCTCGGCTGGGGGCTGCTCGCACTCGCGCTGCACGGACACGCCCGCCTCCCTAGGACCGCGACCTTCGGGCTCGGGACCGGCGTGCTTGCCTACACGCTCGGGATGCGACACGCGTTCGATGCCGACCACATCGCCGCGATCGACAACACGACGCGCAAGCTGGTGCACGACGGCAAGCGGCCGCTCGGCGTGGGCTACTTCTTCTCCCTCGGGCACTCCTCGGTCGTGTTCGTGCTCGCCGTGCTCTTGAACTTCGGCTTCCGCTGGCTCAACGGATCGATCTCGTCCAAGGGCAGCTCGCTGCACGTGTGGACCGGGATCGTCGGGACCTCGGTGTCAGGAGCCTTCCTCTGGCTGATCGGGATCCTCAACCTCGTCGTGCTGCTCTCGATCGTGCGGGTCGCGCGCGAGATGCGATCGGGGCGCTTCGACGACGATGAGCTCGAGCGGCGCCTCGCCTCCCGCGGACTCATGAACCGGCTGCTCGGCAGCTACGCGAGGCGCATCGACGAGCCCTGGAAGATGTATCCGGTCGGCGTGCTCTTCGGTCTCGGATTCGACACGGTCACCGAGGTGGCGCTGCTCGTGCTTGCCGGATCGGCCGTCGTCGAGGGTCTGCCGTTCTACGCCGTCGTCTCGCTGCCGATCCTCTTCGCGGCAGGCATGTGCCTCTTCGACACCCTGGACGGCTGCTTCATGAACTTCGCCTACGACTGGGCGTTCGCCAAGCCGGTCCGGAAGATCTACTACAACCTCACCGTCACGGGGCTCTCCGTCGTCATCGCTCTGTTCATCGGGACCGTCGAGGTGCTCGGCCTCGTCGCGCAGGAGACCGGCCAGACGGGCCGATTCTGGGCCACCGTCGAGGGCTTCAACCTCAACCGTGCCGGCTTCGTGATCGTCGGGCTGTTCGTCGTGACGTGGGTGGTCGCCCTGTGCGTCTGGCACTTCGGCAAGGTCGAGCATCGATGGGAGCTCGAGGCAGCCACGGCCCGCCAGGCGCGCAGCGCCGAGCAGACCGTGCTCGAACCGGCCGCCTGATCCCGACCGCTCCGAAGTCGCGCGATCCCCGGGGTCCCGCGCGGCGCCAGTGCGCCAGCGGCGACCCGTGCGGCCTCAGGACACGAGGCGGCCGATCAGTCCGGCCACCTCCTCAGCGCTGAGCTCCATCGTGGCGTCGCCGACGGACAGCTCGCATCGCTGGAGCGCCGGGCCCTCGGTCGCGAAGGGACGGGCGAACGTCCACACCTTGTCGTTGCGCGCGATGCGCTTCGCGTTCGCGATCAGGCCGTCGAGGGTGACGGCGAGCCGGACGTGCAGCATCGGGCNNGCCGAGGCGGCATAGGGCCACATCATGAACACGCGACCCCCGTGACGGGTCCGCCAGACCGAGAGCTCGTCGATCACGTCGCGGTCACCCGCGACGCAGCAGCCGCCGAGGCCGCCCAGTCCCTTGTAGAACGAGACGTAGACGGTGTCAAAGAGCCCGGCGACGTCGACGAGCGTCTTTCGGTGCACGCTCGCGTAGAAGGCGGACGCCTCCCAGAGGCGGGCGCCGTCGAGGTGGACCGCCGCGCCCCGGTCGCGCGCCCACTCGACCTGCTTCGTGAGCTTCGCCCACGAGGGGAGGGTGCCGCCGAGCGCACGCTGCGGGAGCTCGAGGAGGAGCGCCGCCACGGGCTGGCGCACGGACTCGAGCGCACTGTGCGTGAGTGGCTCTTCACGTGGCCCGACCGGGATGCCGAAGAGGCCGTGCAGGCCCTGGTAGCCGCGCTCCTCGGCCCAGCCGTCGAGGTGGCAGGTCGGGTGAAACGCGACGCTGCGGCTCGACCGTCGATCCGCATGGACCCGAAGGACCGCCTGCTGGGCCATGGTCCCCGTCGGCAAGAACAGCGCGGACTCCTTGCCGAGGAGTCGGGCCACGTCGGCCTCGAGCAGCGCGACGGCGCCGCCGACGCCGTAGTAGTCGACCTCGGTGTCCTTTGGGATCGCGTCGAGCAGCGTCGCCGCGCGCCTCGGGCCGTCGCCGGCGAGGTATCGGGTGCACGAGCGCGCGAGCTCCTCGAGCTCGAGGTCCCTCGAGATCGGCGCCCGCGTCGGTGAGCTCGAGGGTCGGCGGCTGGTGGGCTTCTTGCCTGCCATGGACCGGACGCTACGCCGACGACCGGGTCACCGTGAGAACCGCAGTCCGTCGAAGGCGCCGTCGCTCCGCCACTGCTCGATGTACTCGAAGTAGGCGACCGCGCCCATCGGGTAGCCGCGGAACGAGTCACCATCACGCCCCTCGGGCTGGCCCTCGTTGTTGTAGTACCCCGGCGTGCAGTCCGCCGAGCCGAGGAACGTCACGCCCGAGCGAAGGCGGTCCATCCACTGGCGCTCTGCCTCCTCGGTCACCTCGACGCGCGAGAACCCGCCCCGAGCCGCATGGTCGAGGATCGAGGCGATCGTGTTCGCCGACTCGCTCAGGTTGTGCGGCACGTTGGAGAGCAGGTTCGCGCCGTGCGTGATCTGCACGATGAACGCGTTCGGGAATCCGTGCGTGTGGATCCCGTGCATCGTCCGCATGCCGTCGGCCCAGTGTCCTGACAGCGTGATCCCGCCACGCCCGACCATGTCGAAGCCGGCCCGCCGCCAAAAGGGGGTGCCCACCTCGAAGCCCGACGCGAAGATGATGCAGTCGACGTCGTAGTGGCGCCCCGCGACGACGACGCCTGACTCGTCGATCCGCTCGACCCCGGCACCGTCGGTGTCGACGAGGTGCGTCGTGGCGGCGTTGAACGCCTGCAGGTACTCGTCATGGAAGCACGGTCGCTTGCACAGCTGGCGGTACCAGGCCTTCAGGTCGTTCGCGGTCGCTCCGTCCTCGACGATGGCGTCGATGCGTGCGCGGATCTCTTCCATCTTCTCGTAGTCCGACTCCTCGAAGGCGTCCATCATCGCCTCGGCGGTCAGCTCGTCGGGCGGGATCGCCATGATCCGCTCGCGGATCCGGTGGGCGAGATCCGTCCAACCGTCCTGGACGAGATCCTCGTCCGGCATGCGACCGGTCTGCGTCGCGGCGAAGTTCTCCATCCAGCGCCGCTGCCAGCCGGTCGTCGCCATCTGCTTGAACCACTCCGGGTCCGTCGGGGCGTTGTTGCGGGTGTCGACCGACGACGGGGTCCGCTGGAACACGAAGAGCTCACGGCATGACCGCGCGAGAGGCGGCACGCACTGCACGGAGGTCGCACCAGTGCCGATGATCGCGACGCGTTTGTCGGACAGGCGATCCATCGGCTCGCCGAGCGCCGAGCCACCGGTGTAGTCGTAGTCCCATCGGCTCGTGTGGAATGAGTGGCCCTCGAACGACTCGATGCCGGGGATGCCGGGCAGCTTCGGGACGTGCAGCGGGCCCGTGCCGAGCACGACGTACTGGGCGGTGAACGCGTCACCACGACTCGTGGTCACCGTCCAGCGCGCGTCGGTCTCGTCGAAGCGCAGGCCGGTCACCTCGGTGTGGAAGAGCGCACCGTCAAACAGGTCGTAGGCCTCGGCGATCCGCCGGCAGTGTTCGAGGATCTCGGGGCCGTGCGCGTACTTCTCGCTCGGCATGTGCGAGGTCTCCTCCAAGAGCGGCATGTAGACGAACGACGCGGTGTCGCACTGGGCGCCGGGGTAGCGGTTCCAGTACCAGGTGCCCCCGACGTCACCGGCCTTGTCGATGAGCCGGACGTCGCGGATGCCGACCTCCTTCAGGCGCGCCGCGGTGAGCAGGCCCGCGAATCCGGCCCCGATGACCGCCACCGACACGTGGTCGAATCTCGGCGGGCGATCGGCGACCGGGGTGTACGGATCCTCCAGGTAGTGCGAGAGCCGGCCCGACACGCGGAGGTACTGGTCGTTGCCGTCGGGGCGCAGGCGCTTCATCCGCTCGGCCGCGTACTTCTCCCTCAGGGCGTCGATGTCGACCTGCGTCATGGCGTGACCTGCGTTCGATGCGAGCGCATCATCTAACCAGATTGAGCGGGCCCGCCCCCCGGATGCGCCGACGGTTGCGGAGCTGAGGCGTCAGCGGGTGAGCACGCGCTCGGCGGGAACCAGCAGCACCGACGCGGTGACCCCCAGCAGCAGTCCCGCGTAGCACAGGAAGCTCCCCGGACCGAGCGAGGTCGTGGCACCCGTCACGCCGCCGAAGGTGCCCTGCCACACGTCGACGATCTCGAGGCCGATGACGATCGTCGGGATGAACGGCATGCACACGTTTGGGCGCCAGGGGTGGAACAGCGTGAGGACCCCGGAGATCGCGAGCAGGCTCGCTCCCGCCACGATGATCGGTCCGAACCACGTCCACGACTCACCCGCGCCGAACTGGAAGGCGTTCACGCTCGAGGTCGCGCCGGAGTGCAGCACGTAGGTGACCCACGGCGACAGCGAGCCCGTCGCGAACAAGACCGCAGCGAGCAGGGTGAGCACGCCCGAGGACCTGATGAGCCGCGCATCCCGTGACGACGCCTCGCCCGCGACGGCCGTGACGGACGGCCAGCTCGACGACGATGCAGCACGGGTGACGGTCGTGATCCGGACATCATGCCCCAGAGTCGCTGGTGTGCTTCGGACCGACGACTTCTTCGTGCTCACGGGCGCGCACCGCGTCGGGCCTGTGCCCCAGTGCACGACCGCGTGCGCCGGTACGCTCGGGGTGGTGGGGCAGTAGTGGACGGCGCTGACGTCCGGGTCGTCTGGCTGGACCTGTCGCCTGAGCGCGACGGCGCAGCCGCGCCGCGCGCCACGCTCTCGGCCGAGGAGCGCTCGCGCGTCGCGAAGCTCGCCACGGCGACGCTCCAGCGACGCGCTGCGGTGCGCCTCGCGCTGCGGCGCGAGGTGCTGGGTGCGCTGCTGGGCATGCCGGCTTCGTCGGTCGAGCTCACGTCTGACGAGCGGGGCCGGCTGTCGGTAGCCGGACCGGCGCCGCTCGTCGTCAGCTCGTCGTCGAGTGGTGACGTCGGCCTCTTGGCCATCGCGTCACGCCGCCAGGTCGGGGCGGACGTGGCGTCGACCAGCGAGGCACTCGACGTGCCCCGCTTCACGCAGCGGATCGCCACCCCTCGGGAGTCCGCGGCCCTCGGCGCACTCGGCCCAGCGGCGCGTCGTGACGCGCTGGCACGCCTCTGGACGAGGAAGGAGGCGTATCTGAAGGCGACCGGCGAGGGGATCAGCGAGGGTGTCGCGCACGTCGAGGTGCCGCTCGACGAGAGACTCTGGCAGGCCTCGTTCGCCCCGGTGCCCGACGGAGTCCGGTGGCTCCTCTACGACCTGGCATGCCCCGTCGCGGGCTTCGCCGCCGCGCTCGTCGTCGAGCCAGTCGGGACACGGCCGCCTCGGGTCGTCGTCGAGCGTCGCTGACGGCGGCGGGCAGCGTGGCGCGGCGAGCCCGGTGCCCGATCAGCCCGCGAGCGCCTTGGCCACGAGGAGCCCGATGTCGCTGCCCCACTCGTGGGCCCCGCCGTTGATCGTGCGCAGCGTCACGGTCACACCGCCGTCGCACCCCGCGTAGGTCGTGAGCTGGATGCCGCTCGTCGGCGAGGACACGGCGGGCGTGGGCGAGCAGTGCTCCAGCGTTGCCCACCGCGCGACGGACGCGGGTGCGGCGAGCACGGAGGTGCCGCCTCCGACGCCCTGGAACGGCCCGCCGCCGTAGGGGATCACGCCGTCGGCGGTGGCGTGGATCTCGTAGATCGAGATGGGGCGCGCCGGCGAGCAGGTCGCCGACACGGACACCGGCAGCTCGCCCTCGACGGGCACGATGAGCGAGAGCTCCTGGGCCAGCCGGCAGCCGAGGTCCTCAACCATCAGCGCGCCGTTGGAGAAGCCCGCGGCGACGATGCGCTGGCGGTCGAACGTGACCAGCGTCTCGATCTTGGCGATGACCGCCGCGGTGTAGGCGACGTCGTCGATGTGCGCCTGCTCGGCTGGCGTGTGACCCGCGCCCTCGTTCCAGGTGTTGGCGTAGCCCTGGAGGAACGCGACGACCTCGCCGTACTGGTCGGCGACCTGCTCGAAGTCAGTCCCACTCACGGCGCCCTGGTCCGTGCCCAGGGCACCGTGGAACACGAGGATGAGCGGCCGGTTCGCGACCGGCGGGCTCGGAGGGACGTGGACGATGAAGGACCTCGCGTGGCCGTCGACGGTGAGGTTGACCACGTGGTCGCCGGGCGTCATCGTCTGGCGCGTCGCGGTGGTGCTCGAAGTGTTGGTTGTCGGCGGCGACGAGGCAGCTCCGCCGCACGAGCTGAGCAGCGTCAACGAGAGCGCCACCGCGGCCGCGGCCGCGGCGAGGCGGCCGATGATCACGATGTGCCTACGATCCGCAGCGTGGCGGCGAGCTGGTCGTTCACTCGACGGAGTCCGTCGTGGTCCTCGGTCGTGCCGAAGACCGAGAGCACGTGTCCGTGGTTCCCCTCGCGCCAGTCGATCGCCTGGCCCGGTCCGCGCCGGAGTATCACCTCGTCGACGCCGGGGACGTCGCGGAGCTCGTCGATCCCCTCGAGCGCCGTCACGACGCGGAGCTCCTGAGGGGCATGCACGTAGAATAGGAACGCGAGCCGATCGCAGGGCCGGAGGCCCTCACAGGCGATGGACTCGCCGAGCGCGAGGCGCATCGCCACGTTGAGGAAGCGCACGTCGGTGACGGCCGCGAGCATCTCGGGGACGCCGCCGCCGATCCGGCCGTTCACCTCGATCACGACCGGGCCGTCGTCGGTGAGCTTGACCTCGGTGTGCAGGCAGCCGATCGCGACGCCGAGCGCGGCGGCCGCCGCCGTCGCGGTTCGCAGGACCTCGACCTGCAGCTCGGCGTCGAGGGCGCTCGGGATGAAAAAGCCGGTCTCTCGGAAGGGGAAGGCCGGCGGCATCCTGCCGGTGACGGCCAGGTGGCAGGCCTCGCCCCCCGACACGAAGCTCTCGACGGACACGTAGCCCGCGAAGCCCTGCCCGCCGGGGGAGCCCGACGCGTCGGGGATGAACTCTTCTAGGACGAACTCCCGCGTGGGCGCGCTCTCGGCTCGGAGCGTGTCCAGGTGAGCGCGCAGCTCGTCGAGCGAGGCGACCGGCAGCGTGTCGCGGCTCGCCTCGCCGCGGCGCGGCTTCAGCACCGCGGGGAAGCGAACCTGTGCCTCGAGCGCGTCGATCTCGGCGTCGTCCACGCTGAGCGCGACCACCCAGCTGCGCGGGACGACGAGGCCGCCCTCCTCCAGCGCCTGGCGCTGTGCGTGCTTGTCGGTAAGCCGGTGGGCGCACGCCGGCGTGTGGAACGCGAGACCGAGGCGCTCGGCGAGGTCCGCGGTCCAGCGCAGCGCGTCGTCGGCAAGCCCCAGGATCCCCTGGGGCTCGTGGCTCGCGATCAATGCGGCGGCGTCATCGAGCGCCAGTCCCGCGACGTCGACGATCGTGCCGAGTCGGCCGAGCAGCCGCGAGAGCTCGCTGACGTCGGGCCTCGACGCGTCGACCACCCACAGCAGCTCGCAGAGCGCGCTCGCGGCCTCGTAGAGGGCGAGCGTCGCGAACGACGTCGGCTCGAAGACGTACGCCAGTTTGTGGAGCGGGCTCTTCGCGCCCTCCCGGCCGACCATGCCGACCCCCGTCAGATCTGCTTGCGTGCCAGCAGCAGTTGCGCGTTGTCGCCAAGGTAGCGGTCGTTGCTCACCATGATCAGCCCGCCGTGGGCGTCGCGGATGATCCGGTCGAGGGAGTACTCCGAGTCCCGCTTGTACCCCGAGATCCCGCAGATGCCGAGCGCCGCGGTCGAGGTCCGCACGCCGAGCGTGGACGTCGACACCTTGAGGTTGCGCAGCGCCATCGTGAAGCCCGCGTTCTGGAGGTCCGACCTGGACTCGAGGTACCCGAAGCGAAGCGCCTGGGCGACGAGCAGGCTCCGTCCCTCTTCTAGGTCGGCGGCGATCTCGGCGACGCGGATCGCCGACGGCGGCGTGGTGCCGATCGAGCGACGTGCTGCCGCGCGGACGTACGCGTGCGCCTTGGCGGCTGCCGCCTCGGCGAGCCCGACCCACACCGCGCTCAGCAGGAGCTGTCGCGCCTGGCCGCTGCCGTCGTTCGCGATGTCGGAGAACGGCACGGGGAAGACGAGCTCGGGGTCGACGCGAACCGTGAGGCGGAAGCTCCGGCTACAGGTCCCGCGGAGGCCGAGCGTGTCCCACTCCGACGTCGGCTCGAGGTCGAAGTCACCCCGACGCGCCGCGATGAACACCTGATCCGTCTCGGCGGCATCGGGGTCGCGCCGCGCGGTCGCGAGGACGACGTCCGCGTTCTCGCCATAGGAGATCGCGAGCGCCTGCTTCTCGAGCGTCCAGGGTGTGGTCGTTCTGTCGAGCGCGCAGATGCTTCGCCCGACGTCGCCGCCGATGCCGATCTCGCTGTTGGCGTTCGCGAGCAGGAGGCCGTCTGCGCTGATGTCGCGCGCAAGCGCTCGAAGCCCGTCGGTGTGGCCGTGCCGCGCGATGTTGTACACCTCGATGCAGTGCATGGCGAGCACCAGGGCGCTCGACGCGCAGTGCGTCGCGAGCGCACGCACGGCGGCCACCATGTCGACGAGGGAGGCGCCGCCCCCATCGAACTCCTTGGGCAGGAGCGCGGACAGCAGCTTCTCGGACCGGATCGCCTCGACGGCCTCGGCAGGGAAGCGCGCGAGCCGGTCCACGTCGTCGGCTGCAGGGGCCGCGACCTCGACGCCGATCCGCCAGGCGATCTGCTCCCACTCGCCCGTGGCGTCTGCCGGCGCGAGGAGTCCATTGTTCAGCTCGGAGGTCATGTGGACTCCTTGTCTCCTGCGCCTTGGCCTGACGCGTCGGCCGTGCTCGTGACGAAGCGGTCCCGGACGTGACGATCCAGGATGTCCACGGTCCTTGCTCTGCCCTCGGCGGCGAGCATGCTGTGGTCGAGCCCCGGGACAAACGTGACCTCGTAGCCGCGCGGCGCGAGAATTCGCTTGCTGAAGAAGCGGTCGAACCGGCTGGACCTCGGAAATGGTGAGAGCTCGTCGGAGCTCGAGAGGACGAGCAGGTCCGTACCTGCCCGCGCGAGCCGGGACATGACGTCGGTCGAAAACACGGTCGGCATTATGACCCGGCACCCTCGCCACAGAACAACCGAGACCCANNGCCGTGCAGGAAGTCGATGCCCACCGGGGGGTTGATGATGCAGACCCCGCGGGCCTGCACCGAGAGACCTCCTTCGACCGCGAGGAACGCACCCGAGCACAGCCCGACGTACACGGTGTCGGACGGTTGATCGGGCCGCAGCGCGCGCGCGACCTCGCCGAGGTCGTCGAGCCAGTCCTGGTCATAGATGTGCCCCAGCCGTTCCCCAGGGAGCATCGGGCTGTCGCCGATGCCCGTCAGGTCGAATCGGACGCACTGCAGTCCGAGTGCCGCCCAGCGTCGAGCGAGCTCGACCCACAGGCGAGAGGGGCCGGTGTGGTCGTCGGTCGAGACGTTGAGGAAGACGACGAGCGGTCCGGCGTGCTCGCCGGCGCGCGAAGTGACGATGCCGAAGAGCCGCCTCGTGCCGAGCTCGACGAACTGCTCGGAGATGGGCACTGCGCCAGGTGCGTCGACGATGGCTGCCACGCGGTGCTCGCTCGGCAGCGTGATCGGTCGGGTCGGCGCGTTGAGGGCCTGGAGCCAATCGATGATCTCGCCGATCGTCCGTTCCGGCAGCACGGCGTGGAGCGGATCGACGCCGATCAGCGCCTGCTGCTCGGACGTGAGCGACCAGTCCACCTTCTCCTTGCTCAGTCGCTCAAAGAGCTTGTCGGGGATCGATCGGTCGTCACGCGTGATCACCAAGAGCCGGTCGGCGAGCGGGCTCCGTTCGAGATTGGTGAGGCTGAGTCGCCGGATCTCGCTCACGGTCTGAGGGGAAAAGACGATCTCGGACGTCTCGATGGAGCCATCGGTCTCGATGCTCACGTCCTCGCGACGGAGTGACTCGAGCGCGCTCAGCTCACGAAGGTAGGTGCGACCCGACGCGCACGGGTCCCACAGCACCAGCGACGACAGCCCAAGGTCGTGCGTGTTCGCAGCGGCGCCCAGGATCGTCGCGCCGAGTCGCATGCCGACCGCCGAGACGGTCGTAAGGCCCAGGTCACGCAAGCGCTCGGCAGCGTGCGACACGCTGTCGGCCCACGCCGTGTCCCGGTCGGGGTCGTCGAGCGCCCCCGCCGCGTCGCCGGTGCCGTCGAAGTCGAAGCGGAGCACCACCAGGTCGCGGCGCGCCATGCGACGAGCCAGGAGCCGAAGGGCCCGCCGCCCCGCTCGTGACTCTCGCCCGATCGGCGGCGCGAGGAGCACGCCTTGGCTCGCCGCGCCGCTGGCCGGCGCCGTCAGCCATCCGCACAGGGGTCGATCCGCGGGTCCGAACCAGACCGGTCGCTCGATCAGAGGCGCAGCCTGGGGGGACGTCACGTGGTGGCGCGTACACCCGCGTCGAGGATCGCCGGGAGTCGGCGCAGCACGTCGGCCGGCCACGCCTCGAGGTCGAGGCCGTGCCGGTACAGCAGGGCGAGCGAGATCCGATCGAGGCCGAAGGCGAAGCACGCGGAGTGAGCGACCTCGCCGTCGGCGCGCAGGCCGAACGCCGACCCGAAGTGGTCCTCGTGGTAGTTGCCGGAGCTGATCGCGCCAGGCGACTCCGACGAGATCGGCGCGACGAGCTCGTACTTCAGCTCCTTCGTCCGCTGATTCGATGCCAGCAGTCGGCCCGTGCGACCGAAGAACGGGTCGTTGGCGGGCACGACGTCCAAGGAGAGCCCCAGACCCTCGAGGAGCTCGGTCGCGCGCGCGATCCACGCCTGGCGGTGCGCCTCGGCGCCGCTCGGCGTGCCGACGTACACGAACTCGTGCATGCGAAACGACTGCATCCGCGCGGGGTCGGGGCTCGGCTCGTGGCGAAAGCACCACGCGTGCACCTCGTAGCGCCGTCCTTCGCTCGGGACGGTCGTGCCGACGAGCAGCGGGTACAGGCCGTGGCACGCCGCCGAGCACAGGGCGACATCGGTCGGGGTCATCCGCACCCTCCAGTCACCGCCGCCCTCGGTCTCATCGACCAGTGCGGACACCTCCTTTTCGGTGCCGGCGAAGCTCGAGATGAGCCCCATCAGGTTGGGGAATGACGAGACGTAGCCGCTGATCTCGAGCGTCGAGAGGGCCTGGACGGGCGGGAGCGCGAGCTGGAGGAACGACTCGTCGCGCGCGGGAGCTGAGACGTATGCCTGGACGCCCCGGACGATCGACTCGTAGCCAAAGGAGCGGTGATACACGCCGGCGATGCCGCCGTCGACGAGGAGCCCGGCATCCAGCAACGCTTCTCGGAACGCCTCGGGCGTGGTCAACTCGATTCCGCCTGCGAGGCGGCTGGTGCAAGCGAGTCGACCGCCTCTCGAATCGCAGCGATCGAGCGAAACGTGCCTCGGCGCAGCAGCGAGTCGGGGAACTCGACGTCGAACGCGTCCTCCAGCGCCAGCATCACGTTGACGCTGGCGTGCGAGGAGAGGCCGCGTTCGTACAGGTCATCATCGTCCTTGAGCTGTGACGGGGACGTAGGAAGACGGCCATGCGCCTCCAACACGTGCCGGATCGTCCCGTCAATATCGCTCATCGTTCCGACCCTAACGAAGCCA